>CBFDDG010000011.1:0-23869 GCA_965603505.1 uncultured Phycisphaerae bacterium
CGGATGGTTGTATAATCCCGCCGACAACGTCATCCAGAGCACAGGGGACTTCGACGGCAACGGCAGGGACGACATCCTCATCTCCAGCCCGTGGGGCCTCGGCCTGCTGAAGGTGCAGGGCTCGACGCTGACGGCCATGGTCGCCAAGCCTGCAGGTACGAGCTTTGGCGGCTGGTGGTACAACCCGGACGACAACGTCATCGAGGCAACCGGAGACTTCAACGGCAACGGCAGCGACGACATCCTCATCTCCAGCCCGTGGGGCATAGGTGTCCTGACTCTGGCCGGCAGCACGTTAACCAGCATCGACCTGGCCGCCCACTTTCAGCCGGTGGGACAATGGCACCTCGAAGAAAGCGACCTCGTCTGCGGCGTCGGTACCTTTAATGGCGGCCAGCAGATGGAAGTCCTGCTGAAGAAATGGCAATAGACTCGTCTGCAGCACAATGACCGTGAAGAAGGGGCCGTGGATCCACTGCGGCCCTTTTCATCTTTCCAGTACGACATCATTGCGCAAGGGACGTTTCCTCCGCTGTCCTGCAAATTCGCCTGAGAACCTATACTGCGTTTCGCAAGTTCCGCGACTATCCGGGGTAGAGATTGCTTCGTCGCTACGCTCCTCGCAATGACATAGGCAGACCATTGCACGTCATTGCGAGCGAAGCGAAGCAATCTACAGTCGCACGATTTCTGAAATGCGCTACCAAGTCCCCTCGCAGGGCCCCATTCGCGTTGAGATGAATCGGGGCGACTGGACTTGAACCAGCGACCTTGCGGCCCCCAGCCGCACGCTCTACCAAACTGAGCTACGCCCCGATATGCGGGCATTGTAGTGCGACCTGCGACTACAAACAAGCGTTTTCTTTGCGAAAAATCACGGCAGTTTCGTAGGGTGGGTCCTTGACCCACGCCTTCGTCCGTGCGATGCGCTCCTTGCTGCGTGGGTTGAGAACCCACCCTACTTTCCGGTCGCTGCCTGGGCCACTCTTGCGGGGGCTACTCGTCCGCACCGGCGTTCCTGAATCCAGCAGTAGAGGACCGGGACGACGAGCATGGTGAGGACCTCGATCGTCATGCCGCCGAAGGAGGGGATGGCCATGGGGACCATGATGTCCGAGCCCCGGCCTGTGCTCGTCAGGACGGGGATCAGCGCCAGGATCGTGGTGGCGGTCGTCATCAAGCACGGGCGGACCCGGCGGGAGCCCGCCTCAATCGTGGCCTCGCGGATCTGCCGCCGGTCTCTCGTGGGCCGCTCGCGGAACGTCTGTTCGAGGTACGTGCTCATCACCACGCCGTCGTCGGAGGCGATGCCGAACAGGGCCAGAAAGCCCACCCAGATGGCCACGCTCAAGTTGATCGTGTGGACCTGGAACAGCGTCCGCATGTTGACCCCGAACACATCGAAGTCGAGGAACCACGGCCGGCCGTAAAGCCAGATCAGCAGAAACCCGCCGGACCAGGCCACGATGATCCCGGAGAAAACCAGCGTCGTGGTCGAGACCGAGCGGAACTGAAGGTAGAGGATGATGAAGATGATGAAGAGGGCCAGCGGAATGACCACGGTCAGCGTCTTCTGGGCCCGGATCTGGTTCTCGTACGTCCCTGCGAACGTGTAATTCACCCCTTTAGGAACAACGAATTCGCCCGCGTCGATCTTCTCCTGCAGATACTGCTTGGCCTGCTCGACCACGTCGACTTCGGCGTAGCCCGGCTTCATGTCGAAGATGACGTAGCCGGTCAGGAAGGTATCCTCGCTCTTGATCGCCTGCGGCCCACGCACGTAGCGAACCTCGGCAAGTTGGATCAGCGGGATCTGGACGCCGCCCGCGGCCGGGACGAGGATCTGCTCCAGGCTCTCGATCTGGTCGCGCAGCTCGCGCATGTAGCGGACCCGGACCGGGTAGCGTTCGCGTCCCTCGACGGTGGTGGTGACTCGTTTCCCGCCGACCGCCACCTCGATCACATCCTGCACGTTCTGAATGCTGATGCCGTAGCGTGCGATGGCGTCGCGGTCGATATCGATTTCGAGATACGGCTTGCCCACGGTCCGGTCGGCGATGACCGCGTCGGGCTCGACGCTCGGCACCTCCTTCAGGAACCGTTCGATCTGCAGACCGACGGCTTCAATGGTTTCCAGGTCCGGCCCTCGAACCTTGACGCCCATCGGGGCCCTCATGCCGCTCTGGAGCATCACGATCCGGGCGGCGATGGGCTGGAGCTTCGGCGCGCTGGTCGTGCCCGGAATCTCACCCGCTTTGAGGATCTCATTCCAGACGTCGTCGGGGCTCTTGATATGCTCGCGCCACTGCCTGTAGGGACGCCCGTGTGAGTCGGGCACCAGGTCGCCCTTCTCGTCGCGGACGAAGGCGTCCTTTGCCCTGTCATACTTGAATCGGAGTCGGTGGCCGGCCTCGTCGATGATGTACTCGGACTTGTAGTTGATCACGGTCTCGATCATGGAGATGGGGGCCGGGTCGAGCGGCGAATCCACCCGTCCGATCTTGCCAACGACCGAGTCCACTTCCGGGATCGCCTGGAAGGCCATGTCCTGCTTCTGCAGCACGTCCAGGGCCTCGCCGATTGACGCGTGCGGCATCGTCGTCGGCATGTACAGGAAGGAGCCTTCATCCAGCGCCGGCATGAACTCCTTGCCGAGCCCCGGGAACGTCCGGTCGGCGGCCACCCAGAGCCGGCTGCTCTGCAACGACTCGGGCACGAACCAGAAGACGCGCCCGAATCCCATCCAGATCATCGCCGCCAGCAGCACAAGCGCGACAGGAATAGACAGAAATGCCGCCTTGTGAGCGAGACACCAGCGCAGGATGCGTGCATAGAAATACTGGAAGATCCGGAAGAACGCCAGCAAGCCGCCGATCAGCAGGGCCACGAAGACCAGATTCCTCGCAAGGCCTTTGACCGGTCCAAGGGGCAGCCAATGCCCGGTGAGGATGATGCCGACGAAAATCACGGCCAGCACATTTGCGAGTATCGGCAGCCAGCCGCGAGCTTTTTTCGGGATGTGATCGCGGGTGAGATGGTACGCCGCGATGAGCCCGACGAGCAGGCCGAGCCACCAACCCACGAGGAATCCCGCTGCAACGCCCAGAACCAGGAGAATGCCTCCCAGCACGGTTCGGCGGATCCTGCCCAGACCGACCCTTCTCGTGAACAGGACGTGGGCCGCCGGGGGGATGATCGTCAGCGCCACGATGATCGAGGCGAGCAGCGCGAAGGTCTTCGTGAACGCCAGCGGCTTGAACAGCTTGCCTTCGGCCCCCGTCATCGTAAAGACGGGCAGAAAGCTCACGATCGTCGTCGCCACGGCCGTGAGGACGGCGCCGCCGACTTCCGACGAGGCGCGGAATACCACCTCCAGTGTGTTCTCATTTTCGTCCGCCTCGCTCAGGCGCCGCAGGATGTTCTCGCAAATGACGATCCCCATATCCACCATCGTGCCGATGGCGATGGCAATGCCGGACAGCGCCACGATGTTGGCATCGACGCCGAAGGTCTTCATCCCGATGAAGCACATCAGGATCGCCAATGGCAGCAGCGAGCCGATCAGCATCGAGCTGCGCAAGTGCAGCACCATCACGATCACCACAATGATCGTGACGAGGATCTCTTCCGTCAGCGCGGTGTTCAGCGTGCCGAGTGTCTCGTAGATCAGTCCGGTGCGGTCGTAGAACGGCACAATGGTAACTTTGGAAACGGTCCCGTCGTCCAGGACTTTCTCGGGCAGGCCCGGAGAAATCTCGTCGATCATCTCCTTGACGTTCTTGATCGCGGCCAGAGGATTGTAGCCGTGACGGACGACTGCGACGCCGCCCACGGCTTCCGCACCGCTCTTGTCGAGGGCCCCGCGGCGGAGCGCCGGCCCGTGAGAGACCTTCGCAACATCCTTGATCGTGACCGGGACGTTGTCGTTGACCTTGATGGCGGTCTTTTCGATGTCCTCAATCTGCCTGATGAAGCCCAGGCCGCGGATGACGTATTCAACGCGGTTAATCTCGATGGTCCGCGCACCGACGTCGATGTTGGAGGCCTTGACGGCCTTGAAGATGTCATCAAGACCGACGCCGAAGGCGCGCATCGCGTCGGGATCGACGTCGATCTGGTATTCGCGGACGAAGCCACCGACCGAGGCCACTTCGCTGATGCCCTCGGCGCTTTGCAAGCCATACCGGACGTACCAGTCCTGAACGCTCCGGAGTTCATCGAGGTCCCATCCGCCCGCCGGACTGCCGTTCGGGTCGCGGCCTTCCAGCGTGTACCAGAAAATCTGCCCAAGCCCCGTGGCATCCGGTCCGAGGGCCGGCTGGACGCCTTCCGGCAGGGAGCCGGCCGGAAGACTGTTGAGCTTCTCCAGGACCCGGCTCCGCGACCAGTAGAAATCGACGCCCTCGTCGAAGATGATGTAGATGCTCGAGAAGCCGAAGAAGGAGTTGCTCCGGATGGTCTTGACGCCGGGCAGGCCGAGCAGCGAGACCGTCATCGGATAGGTGATCTGATCCTCCACATCCTGTGGAGAGCGTCCCATCCACTCGGTGAAGACGATCTGCTGGTTCTCCCCGATATCCGGAATGGCGTCCACCGGCACGGGCGATCGCGGAAGGCCGCCCACATCCCAGTCGAACGGGGCGACCAGCACGCCCCACCCGATAACCGCAATGACCACCAGGGCCACTACCAGCTTGTTCTCCAGACAGAACCGGATGATCCTGTCCAGAATTCCCATGCGCTGACCGAGGTCGTTGTTCACGGCGTCCCCTGATGTCCGTCTTGGGTAGTGCGGCTACTGCTGGAACTGCGGCAGCGCGGCGATATACTGCTCCGGATTCGCAGCGAACTTCTCCTTGCAGGCGGCACAACAGAAATACACCTTCTTGCCCTTGTACTCGACAAAGAGGTTCTTGTTGATCGGATTGCCGTCCATAATGGGACAGGTCTTCTGTTCGATCGCCTCTGCGACCTGCTCCTTGGCCGCCGCGGCTGTTTCCTGGACGGCCGTGGAAAGCTCTTCGGCCTTCGTTTGAGCCGTTTCGTCCTGTGGCGCCTTCTCCTGGACGGCCGTGGAAAGCTCTTCGGCTTTCGTTTGAGCCGTTTCTTCCTGTGGCGCCGGCTCCTGTTTCTTCGTGCAGCCAGTGATGGCAAAGAGCACAAGTGCAACACCCGCTACGAGCACGATCCCCTCAAAAGCTTTCGTCTTTCCGTTCATCGTGTTCTCCTTTTGAAAGTGATGAATGTTGTCCATCGGTCTGCAACGCTACTGAACGTGATTATGGCTGTCCGCATCGCCCTGCGAGCCGTGCTGATGGCCGGCTGGCATGACTCCGCCTTCCGGGCTCATCATGCTCGGCTTCGCTCGAATCTGCAGGGCCGAGTCGATCTTGAAGTTGCCGTTCGTCACGACCTGTTCGCCCTCGTGCAGGCCGGATTTGACCAGGTAGTACGACCCCGCTCTTGGGCCGAGGACGACCTCGCGTCCCTCGAACGTCGGTATCTCCGTATCCGGCTTGCGGACGTAGACGACCGCCCGCTTTCCGGTCATCAGCGGCGCCGTATCCGGAATCACAAGCGGGGCCTCCTGCGGAGCCTCCGCCGCCACGTAACCGAGCGATTCCGTGGTGACCAGGGCCATACCGCAGATATCACAATCGCCCTTCTCGGACTTCACGACCGACGGGTGCATCGGGCAGATCCACTGCCCCGCCAGGTCCGGTGCCATCACCTTGCCGTTCTGGGCGATCTGCGAGCGAACGACCGCCCGGACAAACATCTCGGGCTTCAGGCGGCCGTCCGGGTTGGGCACATCCACACGCACTTTGATCGTTCGGCTCGTCGGATCGAGGACCGGGTCAATGAAGCTGATCCAGCCCTTGAATACCTCGCCCGGATGGGCCTCGGTGGTGAACTCCACGGGCTGGCCATAACGAATCCAGGGCAGGTCGGACTCGTAGGCGTCCAGCTTCACCCATACCTGCGACAGATCCGCCACGGTGTAGATGTGCGTGCCGGTCTTGACGTACATCCCCTCGTTGGCCATCTTGTGAATGACGACCCCGCCGATGGGGGAATAGATGGTCAGATGCGTCAGCGCCTTGCCCGACTGCTCAATCCGCTCGATCTGCTCGGGCTTGAGGCCCAGGAGCCGCAGCTTCTCCCGGGCTGCTTCGAGCGTACTCGCCGCCGACTGGGTCAGATACTCGGAGGTGTTCTGATCCGCCTTGCTCACCGCTTTGGCAGCCTGAAGCAGCTCCGCCTGGGCACTGATGAGTTCCGGGCTGTAAAGGTAGACGAGATGGTCGCCCTGCCGAACGCTCGTTCCGGTAAAATCCACATACAGCCGGTCGAGCCTTCCGGCGACCCATGCCGTGATATCCTTCACCCGCGTCTCATCGTAGCGGACCTTCCCTACCATCCGCACTTCACTGGCCACGAACTTCCGCTCGACCGGCGAGGTCTGAATGTCCATCAGCCTGGCCGCTGCCTCCGAGACCGCCAGCTCGCGCGGGGCCGTCTCGGCCACCAGGTCTTCCGGCATGGGGATCAAATCCATCTCACAGAGCGGGCACAGCCCAGGCCCCTGCCGGATGATCTGAGGATGCATCGAGCAATACCACCGTTGGGGGCCTTTCGCCTCTGAATGGAGGTGCGCCTCGCCTCTCGCTGCTGAGCCTTGCGCCGCAGGCGAGACTACATATCCCACGGCAAAGCCGACGGCGACCAGCACTGCGGCCGTGATGACCCACCGGATGACACGTTTTGACTGCATCGATACCTCGATAATAGACGATTACTCAGAATCAATACCATTTCCATAGGATTTCTGTTCGTGACATTCGCTCCTTTCCCTCGGGCAAGACACAAATGATCACTCGCTGTCTGCCTCTTCGCAGTCCAGCGAGACAGAATCTGAGGAAATGACTTATCCTATTTCCGGCCGGACTCGACGCGGGCCACATCGGCCCCCACAAGCATCTCCAGTTCGGCTAACCTCTGCTGACGATTGGCCCGGGCCCGTTCGAGCACGAGCTGATACTGAAGAAGCGTCTGTTGGGCGTCTGTCAGACTGAGAAAATCGATGGTCCCGGCCGTATAGGCCGTTTCCGACGCCCCCACCAGCTCCTCGGCCTTTGGCACCAGGATGTCGCCGTGCAGTGCGATCTTGCGACCGCTGTCTTCGAAGGCGTACAGGACCCCTGCCGCCTGGGCAATCAGATTGTTTTCGAGATCCTTTCTTTCGAACTGCGTCCTGCGGGCCCTCGCTCGGGCCTGTAGCTCCGCCCCGCGATAGCTCTTCCGCCAGACAGGCAGATTCACCGTAAACATGAGAATGACCGGGTCCTTGCCGCTGTCTCGCATGTTGGAATTGTCCGCCTCGCCCGTGTCGATCCAGTCGACCCCGACCCCCAGGTCCGGATAGAACCTCTTCTTTGCCAGTTCGATCCGGCTTTGCGCGCCAAGCAACTCGAAGTCCTTGGCCTGCAATTGGGGATTCTGACGCACCAGGATCGCGAGCAATTCCTCGCGCTCTATATCGACCGGGTCCATTTCCTCGCGGACCGGCCAGGGCAGTTCGATAGGCTCCGGCGGATTCAGCACGGCGTTCAGCCGTGCCACGATCGGAACCCGTAACTCCTGCAACTCCTTGACTTTATCCTCCAGTATCGCCAACTGCACCTGGGCGCGGATGATGTCCGGGTGCTGGGCGGTCGCCGCGATATACTTCGCCCGGGCCACCTCTTCGAAGTGCCTGATCAGTTCCAGATTCCCCTGCGCGATCTCCATCGCCCGGTGCAGATAGAGATACTCGTAGAAGGCATCCTTGACTCCGTAGAACAGTTGCAGCCTCGCGGCCTCGAATCGCTGCCTGGCTGCCTTTGCCTCGGCAGCCACCGCATCCGCTCTGGCCTCGATCGTGCCGAACCATGGGAAAGTCTGAGTGAGGCCGACCCTCTGCTGCTGCGGCCCAACGCGGGTCTCGACCTGCTCGATGAAGTAGCCGTAGGTAAAACGCGGGTCCGGCAGGGCCTCGGCTTGCGGGATCTCCTCCAAGGCGGCCTTCCACTGCTCGAAAGCGGCTTTCAGACCGGCATTGTGCAGCGCGGCGTATTCCAGGTACTCCGGCAGCGTCCGTGGGGCGTTCGCGTCCGAGACAGACTGCGCCTCCCCTGAAACAGGACCGGCCGCCACCCCTACAACCAGGAACGCGGCCACACACATCAACCGCTTGATCATGCGACCCCTTCCTTTCCAGTTCGGCCGGACAGGCGAGGATCGTCGCGACGAGCTATTTCCCATCAGGCGTACTCCGGCTGGTTGCCGGCCTTCCACTTGATATTACAGCCCATGCTCGGCCTCTGTTCTTTCGGTGCCGGCTCGCCCTTAAGGACCGCATCCAGTCCAGCACGCAGATCCGCCCCGGTGATCGGCACATTGCTGCCCGGCCGGCTGTCGTCCATCTGCCCGCGATAGACCAGCTCGCGCTTCCCGTCGAACACGAAGAAATCGGGCGTGCAGGAAGCCCGATAGCTCTTCGCCACCGCCTGGGTGGCGTCATAGAGATAGGGGAACGTAAAGCCTTTGGCCCTCGCGATTTGGGCCATTCGCTCGGGCCGGTCTTCCGGGTAGTTGTCCACGTCGTTTGAATTGATCCCGACGAAGGCTACACCTTTTGGCTGGTACTCCTTCACGAATTCGACCAAGTCATTGAGGATGTGCTTGACGAAGGGACAGTGATTGCACATGAACACGACGACCAGCGCCGCAGCATGATCGAAATCCGAGAGCGGCACGGGATCGCCCTTGACGTCGGGCAGCCTGAAGGGCGGCGCCTTCGTGCCCAGGGGCAGCATCGTGGAAGCAGTCATGGCCATAGTCGATCCTTTCCATGTCGGTTATCGTATGGCGCCCGTCAAGTCTTCTATGCCGTCGAGCCGGCAAAGTTCGGTGAACTTGTGCCCCCCGCTATTGGGAGACCCTCAGGGCGATCTTGCCAAACTGCCTGCCCGTCTCCATCCTCTCCGTGGCGTCGCGCACGTTCTCCAACGGAAAGTCCTCGTCCATCACGGGCCTGCGCTTGTTCGCGGTCACGGCCCGGACCATTTGCCGGAAATCCTCGGCCGAACCCATGGTCGAGCCCATCACCGTGAGCTGATTCCAGTACAGGGCCCGCAGGTCCGTCTCGGCCGTCGCGCCGGTCGTGACGCCGCACAGGACGATTCGACCGCCCTTGCGAACGCAGGCGAAGTCCAGCGGCCACGTGGCCGCCCCGACCGCGTCGACTGCCACATCAACACCTCGACCCGAAGTCACCTCCGCGACCCGCTTGCTGACGTCCTCCTTCGCGTAGTTGATCGTATGATCGGCGCCCAATTCTGCCGCCCGCGACAATTTGTCGTCGGAGGACGATGTGACCAGGACCTCCGCGCCCGTCAGCTTGGCGAACTGCAGGGCCCAGAGGGCCACGCCGCCCCCGATGCCGTGGATCAGGACGCTTTCGCCGGGCCTCACCCGGGCCCGCGTCATCAGCATGCGCCACGCCGTGACGGAAGCCAGCGCAAAGACACCGGCCTGTTCATCACTCATGTGAGGCGGCTTTGGGTAGCAGTTGCCCGCCGGCACAGCCACCTGCTCGGCGAAGGTTCCAGGGCGGCTGAGCCCCATGAGGCCGAAGGATGCGCACAAACTCTGCTGTCCCTGGCGACAGAACTCGCAGCGCCCACAGCTCAGAGCGGGGTCGATGATGACTTCGTCCCCCACCTTCGGACTCTGCACTCCGTTCCCCACGGCCGCCACCACCCCGACGGCGTCGGAGCCGAGAATATGGGGCATCTTCATTTGCGCGCCCGGACGACCCCTGCGCACCCAGATATCCAGATGGTTCAGGCCGGCACACAGGATCTTGAGCACAACCTCCCCCCGGCCCGGTTCCGGCTCTTTGACATCCTCGACCTTCAGGACGTCCAGGTCGCCATGCTCGTGAATCACTGCTGCCTTCATCGCTGAGACCCCCCAAGCGACACCCACTTTTGCCGCCGAAAGCTCACGCAAGGCGCACGACTGAAGTCGGCAGGTAATCCGCCCTGCGGCGTCTATTGCGCCCGAACGTCGTAGCAGAACAGGATGTCCGCGTGGCGCAGGTAGAGCTTGCCGTCGGAAATCACCGGATGGGCCCAGGCCGTCCCTTTGGCCCCGTCGCGAGCCGGCGGCGTAAACGTACCCTTGAGGTTGTATCCTTCCGGCGTGGCCTCGACCAGGGCCACGACGCCGTTCTCGTACCGGAAATACAGGCGCCCATCCGCATACAGGACGCAGCCGGAACCCTTCCCGGGCTGGTCGGCGTTCCACAGGACCTTGCCCGTCTTCATTTCAACGCACGTCGGCTCGCCCTTGTTATGGTTGTGCCCGCCGTAGATGTAGTCGCCCATTTTGACAAAGCCGCCGTGGTGATTCTGGAACTGATTCCTGTCGAGCCAGTAGACCTCTTGGGCCTTCACGCCGTCGCTCTCGCGCACGAGTTTGAGCAGGGCCGCCCCTGTGCCGTAGGCGGTGGAAGTGAAGACGAAATCGCCGTCGATAACAGGGGTCGAGATGTTGGCCACGCGGTTGGCGACCCGGTTGTAGCCCCACAGGAATTTCCCGTCCGCCGAGACTCCAACCACGCCCTCGTTGGTCAGTTGCACATACTGCTTCACACCGGCGCCCCGGCTGATCACGATCGAGGAATACCCGGCTTCGTCCTTGCCGTTCGAGCCGATGTCGGGCATCTCACACTGCCAGATCGTCTCTCCCGTCTTCTTGTTGAGGGCCGCGATGACGGCCTTGTGTCCGCCCGGCGTGCACAACAGCCTGTCACCGTCGATGAGCGGAGACTCGCTGAATCGCCACCCGGGATTCGAGGCGCCGCCGAGATCGCTCAGAAGGTTCTTCGTCCACACGACCTTGCCGCTGTCGGCGGCGATGCAGACGACGGTTCCACTCGTGCCGATTGCGTAGACAAATCCGTCGTCCACAGTCGGCGTGCCGCGCGGACCGTCATCATGGCCCGGCCCCACCTTGGCCGCCCACAATTCCTTGTGCGTGTTCAAATCGTAGGCGTAGACGAATTGCGCCTTCTCGCCGCCGACCTGCCGGTCGCCCATGGTGTAGAGCCGTCCGGCCTTGATGGAAACAGTCGAATAGCCCGGTCCGAGACCGGAGATTTCCCACAGCAGCTTCGGACCGCCTTCCGGCCACTGCTTCAGCAGACCCTTCTCGGTGCACACCCCGTCGCGATTGGGCCCGCGCCACTGCGGCCAATCCGCCGCGAATAAGCCGCCTTCAAGGACCACGAGTGATATGCAGACGATCTCAACACACTTGGCCGATCCCACCGTTCCTGACTCCTTCAAAAACGAATCGAACTGTTTACCCATCCCCACAATGCTGATCGAACGGTCCTCGATTACCCACACGCCCTCTGTCCGGCCTGTTCAGATCCATCGTAGCCATATATACTCGGCAAGGCAATAGAAGTTCGCCGCGTGTCGGCCGGACCGGAATACCCTAACAGGGGCAATCGACGTGAATAGGAGGACGCAATGGAAGGTATGACTCGGCGTGATTTTGTCAGGAATTCCGTGGCCGCGGGGGCGACCGCCGCTACCGTCGTGAGGGCCGCCGACGCAGCAGGGAGCACGGCTGCTCCGGATGGCCACATCAAGATCCTTGGGATCTCGTGCAGTCCGCGAAAGGGCAAGACCACGGCTGCATCGCTCGGGGTCTGCCTCCAGGCCGCCAAAGAGGTCAGTGACAGGATCGAGACCGAATTGATCGAGTTAGCGGGGCTCAGGATCAACGGCAACGTAGCCGCCGGGATTCCGTTAGCCGAAGGTGAGCAGGATGATTTTCCCGGGCTCGTTCCAAAGCTCCGGGACCCGAAGGTGCGCGGCATCGTCATCGGCACGCCCGTCTATTTCGGCTCTATGAGCTCGCTGTGCAAAGCGTTTCTCGACCGCTGCATCGTCCTGTACCAGGATGATTTGGCCTTGAGCAACAAAGTCGCGGGCGTGCTGGCCGTGGGCGGCGCTCGCAACGGCGGACAGGAAGTCACCATCCAATCGGTGCAGGTGTCACTGTTCTGCCAGGAGATGATCGTGGTTGGCAACGGCCGGCCCAGTTCGCGTCTCGGCGCAACCGTCTGGAGCGGGGCCGAGGGCGGCGTGCTGAAGGACGAATTCGGCATGACCACGGCCAAAACCCTGGGCCGGCGGGTTGCCGAGGTCGCATTGCAGGTGGCTGGGGCCCGTTGATTCGCTACGGGGTAGGTTCGTTCCGGAAGGCGAGCGCCCCCGTGGGACAGGCTTCGACACACTGTACCGCTGCGACCTGGAGTCCTTCGGCCAATGAGGCGTCGAACGGCACGGCCATGCGCACGTCGAAGCCGCGGCCGACGAAGGCCAGGCCGAGCTTCTCGCTGGCTTGCGAGGCGATCCGAATGCAGATCCCGCAGTCGATGCACTTGCCCGGCTCATAGAGGACATCGGGATGCTGTGTGTACTGGACGAACCGTCGCCGGTCGCCCTTGTACCGCGTCTGCCGAGCGTCGTAAGCCTGGGCATACTGCCTCAGCAGACAGCTCTCAGGCTTGCGGCAATCGCAATGCAGACAGCGGAGCGATTCGGCGTGCGCCTCGTTCTCGCTGAATCCACCGGCCGAATCGGAAGGTTTCTCTCTCGCCCCCGCGCCGGCCGACGCGAGGAACAGGTCCATCTCCCCGTCTTCGAGTTTCCCCATCCGGCTGTTGAAGACCCTGACCGGTCCCGTCACCTCCTCGCCCCTCAGATACTGGCGAATCGACTCGGCGGCCTCCTTCCCATCCGCCACCGACCGCACGGCCAGCCGGCGATTGCGAACGGCGTTACCCCCGGCGAAGACCCCGGCGACATTCGTCGTGCCCGTTCGACTGCTGACCTTGATCCCATCCGAGGACGCCTCAACACCGAGACGCTCGGCGTCGTCCGGCTTCAATTCGCCCGTGCCGATGAAGACGGCGTCGAAATCCCTGCGGACATCGTCCATCGAAATCGCTGCGCCGACGCGCGCGCCGAACCGAAATATCACGCCGAGCCTTTCGATTGTGGCAATCTCAGCGGCCAGCACGCCTCGCGGCAGGTCCTTTTCGGGGACGCCGTATCGCAACATGCCTCCCGCCTCCTCATGGTCGTCGAAGACGGTGCAGTCGATGCCGTCCTGCTGCAAGTAGTAGGCAGCCGCCAGACCGGCCGGGCCGGCGCCGATGATCGCCACTCGCTTGCCGCACTTCTGCGAACACTCCGGCAGATAGGGCGAATCCGACTGCAGGTCCACATCGGCCACGTAACGCTTCAACAGACAAATCGAGACGGCGTCATCGTGCTGCTTGCGCCGGCACACCTTCTCACAAGGAGCCGGACAGATGCGTCCGAGCACGGCCGGCAAAGCGATGTCGCCCTTCACCGTCACCAGGGCCTCTCTCAGCTCGCCGGCCGCGATCTGGCGAATCATTCGCGGGATGTTCATCCGGGCCGGGCACCCCATCTGGCACGGCCCCATGCAATCGCCGACGTGATCGCTCAAGAGCAATTCCAGCGCCGCCTTTCGCGCATCGAGGACTTCCTCGCTATCGCTCTCGACCCGCATACCCTCCTCAACGATCGTACCGCAGGCGGGCACCAGCCCGTTCACACCGGGCACCTTGACAACGCACACCATACAGCTCGTCATCGCCTCATGCCCGCGCAGGTGGCACATCGTGGGGATGTCGATCCCCAGCTTCTGCGCGGCGTCGAGGATCGTCGCGCCGGCGTCCACCTCCACTTCGCGTCCGTCTATGCTGATCTTCGGCATGGCTATTCCACTCGAACGGCGTCGGCGGGGCAAACGCTCTTGCAGGTCCCGCACCGGATACATTTCTCAGGATCGATCTCGTGCTTCTCGTACGGCTTCATCGCAATCGCATCGGTCGGGCAGTGCTGGGCGCAGATCGTGCAGCCGATGCAGTCATCCGTAATGGAGTACGTGATGAGGGCCTTGCACTTGCCCGCCGGGCATCGGCCTTGGACATGCGCTTCATACTCGTCGCGGAAGTACCGCATCGTCGAGAGGACGGGGTTCGGGGCCGTCTTGCCGAGCCCACACAAGCTGCCCTGCTTGATCGCTCTCGCGAGGTGTTCAAGCTCGTCCAGGTCCTCCGTTTTTCCCTTGCCGGCACACAGGCGATCGAGGATATCGAGCATCCGCCGCGTGCCGATGCGGCAGAACGTACACTTGCCGCACGACTGATTCTGCGTGAATTGGAGGAAGTACCGCGAGATATCGACCATGCAGTCGGTCTCGTCCAGCACGACCAGGCCGCCGGAGCCCATCATGGCCCCCGCTTCCCTCAGCGACTCGTAGTCCACGGAGAGATTGTCACGGGTCGCGGGGATGCAGCCGCCCGACGGACCGCCGACCTGGACCGCCTTGAATCGCTTTCCGCCGCCGATTCCTCCGCCGATCTCGTCGATGATCTGGCGAATGGAGATCCCCATCGGTACTTCGATGAGCCCGCCGCGTGCGATCTTGCCGGCCAAGGCGAAGACCTTCGTGCCCGTGCTCTGGCCCGTCCCGATGGCGGCGAAGGCCTCGGCCCCGTTACGAAGGATCCACGGCACACACGCGTAGGTCTCGACGTTGTTGATCAGCGTGGGCCGGCCCCAGAGCCCGCTGTGGGCCGGGAACGGCGGGCGCAGCCGGGGCATCCCGCGACGGCCTTCGATACTGGCCATCAGGGCCGTCTCTTCCCCGCAGACAAAGGCCCCTGCCCCCGCGACGATCCTCAACTGAAGCGAGAAATCCGTGCCCAGAATGTTCTCACCGAGGAATCCTCGCTCGCGGCATCTCTCCAGGGCTTCGGTGACCCGTTTGATCGCCAGCGGATACTCCGCGCGAATGTAGAGGAATCCCTCGCGCGCGCCGACGCAGCGGGCCGCGATGGCCATTCCTTCGATGATGCGGTAGGGATAGGACTCCATCAACATGCGGTCCATGAACGCGCCGGGGTCGCCCTCGTCGCCGTTGCAGACGATGTACTTGCTGCCGGAATCCGCCGCGCGAACCGCCGACCACTTGAGATGCGTCGGGAAGCCCGCGCCCCCCCTGCCGCGCAAGCCACTGATCTTGATTTGCCCGATCACCGCTTCGGGCTCAAGCTCCTTGATCGCCCGCTCCAGGGCCTTGAAGCCGTCGTTGCGCAGGTACTCCTCCATATCGGTCGGGTCGATGTGCCCGCAGTGCTCCGTGGCGATATGGACCTGCCGGCCGAGGAAGTCGGAGACGGCCTGGTCCCGCACGCCGATCGAGTAGCGCGTGACAGGCTCCCATTTTTCGTCGGTCAGCAGGCGGTCCAGCGCACCGGATACCGCGTTGGTGAGTTTGCGATGCGGCCATCGGATGCCATAGTGACGCAGGATGATGGATTTCGCGTCCTCCGGCTGGACTCTCGCATAGAGAAACGACGTCTGGTCCGGCAGCACGATCTCGAGCAGAGGCGTCTGATAGCACATCCCCACGCAGCCGACCCGCTTGACGGGGACCTTGACGCCCGTCTGCGCCAGGGCATCCTGCAGAGCGCCGTACAGCTTGCCGCTGCCGCGCGCCACACAGCACGAGCCCAAGCCCACTCGGACTTCGCCGCGAGCGCCCGCTTTGGCCGCACGCAAGCGCCGCGCCTTGTGCCGACCCGCGCGGGCGTGCTCGTGCTTGATGAAGTCGTTCAGGACTTTTGGAACGGTCTCCCGCGTGAGGTGGCCATAGGTGACATCATCGATCTGGACCGCCGGGGCCAGCGTGCAGCAGCCTAAGCACGCGATCCGCCCGACCGTGAAGAGCCGCTGTGCGTCCGTATCGTCACCGTCCGGGATTTCAAGATGGTTGCGAAACGCTTCATAGACCGCCTCGGCCCCCTTGACGTGACAGGCCGTGCCCACGCAGACGTGGATGACGTGCCGTCCCGCCGGACGATGACGGAACTGATCGTAGAACGTCGAGACCCCGGCGATGGACGCCGGCGTGATCTCTGTCAGCTCGCACACACGCCGCAAAGCCTTCGGCGGCAGATACCCATAATGGCCCTGGATCGCCTGCAGAAGCTCGAGCACCTTCTCCTTGCCGGCGCCGACCTTCGCTACGGTCTCATCGACAAACGTCAGGTCCAGTTCTTCTATAGCCGTCTGGTTCGACATATCGAAATCATTCCGTCCTACGGGGCCTTGCCGATGCAGTAAAGGTTCTCGGCCCCCCGGATGTAGAGGCGGCCGTCTGCGAATGCGGGCGAGGCGTAGCACTCCTCGCCGAGCTCGCACTTGCCAAGCTCCTTATACTCAGGCCCGGCCTGAACGATGTGCATGACGCCGTTCATGTCCAGCACGTAGAGCTTGTCGGCCACGATGCTCGGCGACGCGCGACACGGCTCCCGCAGATCATGCTCGTAGACCTTCTCGCCGTCGGCGACCTTACAGCAGATCATATAACCTTCGCTCTCCAGCAGATAGACATACGTGCCATCGGTGACGGGCGTGCAGATGTCCGGTGCCCCCTCCTCCATCTTCCAGGCGATGTGGGTCTCGGTGACGTCGCCCTGTCCGGTCGCCTTGATGGCCGCCAGGTGCGCATACGGCTCAATCACCAGGACAAAATCGCCCGCACAGATGGGCGAGGGCGCGATATCGCCGCCCAGGCATTCGGCCCGCCAGAGCTCCGCGCCGTCCGCCGGATTGTATGCCACGACGAACGGGTCCGCCATCGTGATCAGTTGAGGCCGGCCCGCCACCTGCGCGACGATGGGCGACGCCCAGGAGCTCGGCAGCTCGCGCTTCGCCTCCCAGAGAACCTTTCCGGAGAGTCCGTCCAGCGCAAGGAGAACGGACTTACCTTCACTGCCGTCGCCCTGATCGTACTGAATGAGGACGAGCTTCTCATGGGCATCCAGCGAGGATGCATAGCCGTACGCGCTGTCGGGCACACCGAGATTCTTGTACCACAACCGCCTGCCGTGAAAGTCGAAGGCCGCCAGGTCCCCCGTCGGGAAAAGGGCATAGACCCGCCGACCATCCGTCGCCAACGTCGGAGCGGCGTACCCCGTGTCTTCCATGATATTCAGCTCGGCTTCCGCCGCCGCTGGCGCGATTGGGACATTGCCTTTCCAGAGAAGCTCGCCGTCGGCCGCGCTGTAGCAATAGACGTATTGCTCGTTCGGGTCCGCGCCGGAGAGGAATACCTGGTCCTTCCAGACCACGGGCGAGTTCCACCCCGGTAGCGGCACTGCAACCTTCCAGAGAACCCCTTCGCCCGTCTTGCCGTTCCATTGTGTCGGGATATTCGTGTAGGCGCTGACGCCCGCACCTTCGGGGCCTCGGAAGCGATGCCACTGCTTGCTCTTTTCCTCCACGGACGCATACGGCGGCCCGGCATCCTCCGCCTGCGCGAACTCGACCCATCCGCTCCAGGCGATGAGCAACATGCCCAATGCCACCACGGCCAGCCCCCCTGCTACAGCCCAGCGAGCCTGCCTGTCGCCGCGGATCTGGGCTTCGCCACGCTCTGCCACGTGCGGCGGCCGAGGCGGCTGCCTTTCCATAATGCTCACCAGTTTCCCAGCGACCAGAAGGACCACAACGCTGCCAAGCAACATGAAGGTCGCGCTGCGCGCGAAGCTGAGCCGCCAGATCCGGTCCCGCCTGATCTTGAGATCGAACTGCCGAATCGCGGACAGAAGCTCTTCATTCGTCGGGTCTTCCTGTACCTGCGTCTTCATGGCAGCCAGTTTGTTCTCCCGCGACGGTCCGATCACCGCGCTGCCGATGAGGTTCACGAACAGCAACACCGTGAAGACGCCGGCGAACACAGCACCGACGATCGCCGTCATACGGGCCGATCGTCGCCAGCTCTCTCGATCGCGCACGCGAGTTTGTTCCGTGGCCTGTGTCATCTCTGCTTTGCCCTCTTCTTTCGCCGCTCATGTTCCTTGGGGCAGTACTGGTAGCATCGTCCACACGCCAGGCAGCTTGCGGGATCGGCCTCGTATTCGGTGCGCCTGCGCCGGACGGAAAGAGCGAGGAATTGGCCGGCGACGACCAGACCCAGGAATCCACCGAGTAACGCTCCACCTACCTCAAACTTGGCACGGATTTGGGAGGCCTCATCGTAAAGTGCGTCGCTGGCCTTTCCCGTCGCCCGGAACGCATCGCTGACGTCTGTCGTCCCCTCGATTTCTCCGGTCTCCTCCAGGTACACTCGCTCGGCCGTCCGGACGGTGGGATGCACGCGGGCCAACGGCCCTTTCAGCGAATAGCCGGCCCAGCCGCCAGCCGCCACAAGGACCGGCAGCAACACCAGAAAGAAGGCCAGCCGCTTTTTGCCGATTCGATACTCCTCGTCGGGCCAATCCTCCGTCGGCTCGCGAATCGCGCCAAAGGGGCAGGCGTCCTCGCACAGCCGGCATTTGACGCACTCGTCGGGCGTAATCGTCACGCGCCACTTAGACAGTCGCGACAAATGCCTCAGGAGAATGCCGTAAGGACACAGGAAGCGGCAGTACGGCCGCCCCACGAACAACCCGATCAACAGCAACGACGCGCCGAGAACCAGGACGTTCCAGTTGCCGCTCAGTCGAAAGAACCCGATGAACGGGTCGTAGCGACAGATGATGAAGCCCGCGCCCGTGGCGGCGAAGAGAACCGCTGCGCCGAGGTACGCGTACGCCAGCAGCCGCAGGCCGCTCTCGAGCCATCGGGGCACCGGGATCGGACGAATCAGAACGAGGTCCTGGATGGCTCCCAGCGGACAGACCGCACCGCAGAACACTCTGCCCCAGAACAGGGCAAAGACCAGCGGCGCGATAAAGAAGATGGCCGCCGTGATCGGGATGGCGTAGCTGCTGTCGAAGGCGGTCAACGTGACATTCTGAATGGCCCCGATGGGACAGATACACCCTTTGCGCCAGAAGCCGAAGTACAACAGCGCGGCGATCATAAGAACGAAGATCGCACGACGACTTCGCCTCTTGAGGATGAGATACGACGCGAGCAACAGTGCGACGATCAGCACGGCCGAGTCGAGATACTCGTACCAACCGGCTCGTGCCGCCGGAACGGTCGTCTCGGGAAACTGATAGCCGCTCTCGAATTCCGGAGGCGGAAAAGGCAAGGCCCCCGTCGCTGCGAGAGATGGCAGCAGCAGAGCCCCGGCAAAGGTTATGATGCAGGCGAAGCGCGTCATGACGTGTGGCCTGCCTCCTTGAGCAAATACGGCTGATCGGCGGGCACACGCTTGAACGCCTGCGAGGGACAGGCGGTCGCGATCGAACATTCATTGCAGTTCAGGCACCGATCGTGGCGAACCTGAAGGAACAGCGAGCCATTGCCGAACGCGAGACATCCCTTGACGCATTTGCCGCAGCCGTTGCACAAGGACTCATCGATTGTGTACTGGTAGTAAGGGTCTTCGACGAACGTCCGTTTGATCGCTCCCGTCGGGCAGAGCTCGTTTTCGGCCCCCGTGTCCAGGGCCTTCGGCTCGGGCACGAGATATCCAGTGCAGAGATCGCAATACCCGCACAGGGCATAGGCCTGCACGCACTTAACGGCCGATTCCTCCAGCACGCAGTAGGTCGCGCAGTTGCCGCACGCGATACACTTATAGGGGTCGATTTGCCAGACCATGTTGTCTCGATTGTTCCGTGCGATGCTCAAGCCAGCCACCGTTCCCAGGCCAGCGAGACCCGCGCCCCAGAGCCCTTCCCGGAAGAATCGCCGCCGGGTCAGAATATCCGCGTCACGCGTCATGATGAGTCCTCCCTAATGCGCTCCGGACCGACAGCGCCCGGGGCAAGCCGCACCGGCCGAAGACGGCGCAGTCACGGCAGATGCCCTGGTTGAGGCACTTTCCCTCGCGCACCAGCCGGCGCCGCTTCACAGCCGCGGCCCCGCCGCCGATGCCCAGCACGGCCAGGCTCACGCCGCGAAGCACGCGCCGGACAAGCTGCCGGCGAGTGTGCATCTCACGAAGAAGCTCTCTCATTGGCTCGCCTCTTTCCTTTGAAAGACCCTGACTACATTCTCTGTGGTGTCCAGGACGTAGATTCGCCCATCCGCGCCGGCGGCCACATCGAGGGCTCGCCCCCAACACTCCTCGGGAGTATTGCAGATCTTCACCTGGCTCGTTTTGCCAAGCTCGGCGGGACCGGCGACGACTCCTACGAACCCGCCATCACTGTTGTACACCTTCACCCGCTCCAGACCTTTCTCAGCGGTGACAAAGCCTCCGTTCGGCAGCAGCGCGAAGTTGACCGGATTGCAGCAGCCGCAGAAGCCGTCGATGTCGTTCGAGTGCTTGCCCCACCAGAATTCGAGGTCGCCATCCAGGGTATACGCTTCGATCCGACTGCGTCCGGGATTGACGATGCGAAGCAGGCCGTCACGAGAAACCGCCAGGTCGAAGTGCGGGCTCGGAATGAAGAACCCCGGGATATTGCGGTCCGGGTCTTTCTCGCCGATATGGTCGATCAGCGTGCCGGCGGCGTCGTAGTGCAGCACGATGCGGTGCCCGGCGTCCGCCACAAACACACTGCCCTTGTGCTCGGCAATACTCGTCAGCACCGTCTCATCGCCGAGGGGCTCCCAGGACGCCAGCCGCAAGCCGTCCGCGTCGTAGACTTCGACATGGTCCTCCATGCCGATGTAGATTGTCCCATCGGCGGTCACCGTCAGGCACTGGGGCTTGCCCGACAGCTCAATCGCACGCTCCGGATTGCCCGTATTGCTGAGCACCTGAATCACGCTGTCCCCGGCGATGTACATGCGGCCGCCCGAGTCCAAAGCAATGGCCCGAGACTCGCTGAGCCCCGCCTTCACGGGCGTGCCTACCTCCGCATAGAGAATGAGATTCGGGTCTACCTTGGCCAACTCGCGCAGATTGAGGAGATACTCTGCGCTCAGGCCGCTGCCCGACTCGCCCGTCGTGTCAAGCAGCAGAACCGCGACGAGGCCGATCACGACAGCCGCGACAATCAGAGCGACGATTGCCCAGTTGCCATTGATTTTCCCGGATGCTCTCTGCACGGGTATATCCTATGCCCTTATACGACAAGAACTTGTGAACGTCGGATTATAACAGACGGCACGGCCGGCATCAACGCCGCCTTACGGCTGGGAAACATCGAGACAAACCATACGGGTCAGATCGCGCGCAATCAACCGCCCGGAGGCAATCGCGATGGGCGCCCAGCATTCGATTCCGTCCAGGATCTTGGCCTGACCCAACGGCACGTATCCGGACGAAGTCGCCTTGACGAGCGTCAGCAGGCCGGAATCGTTGAGCACGTAGATGAGCCCGCCGGCGATCGTGTAGGGACCGCTGCCGAATGTGTTCACGCTCGTGCTGGTCCAGACCGCGTTGCCCTCCAGATCGAGGCAGACCAACTGCTTATCCATCCCCACGCCGTAGATGTAGCCGCCATAGAAGATCGGCGTGTGCTGCATCGAGCCGAAGACATCCGTCGGGTGCTTGAACTTGGTCGTGACGCCGATCCGACCGTCGGATTCGGTGAGGCGAAGCATCATGCACCCGTAGTCGTACTGGCCATATCCGGCGCTCAGGAAGATCCGGTCCTCGCCGATCACCACCGGCATCGGGACATTCGTGCGCACCTTCCATTCATCCATCTTCCAGAGGACCTGGCCATCCTTCGCCGAGACGCCAACGACCCCGCCCGCATCGGTTGAACCGCCGCAGTAAATATAGAAACGCTCGCCCCCGAATTCCATGGGCACAATCGACGAGTGCGTCATCACCCAGCCATTCGGGTTCGGCGTTTGCCAGACGATCTCGCCGGTCGCACATTCGACGGCCATCATGAGAACGTCCGTCCCCGCCGGCGCGAGGATCGCCCTGCCGTCGTCAATCAGGGGGCACTGGGCGGCATACCATTGAGGGATCTTCGTGCCGTATTCCCGGACCAGATTCAGCATCCACCGGAACTCGCCTGTCTTCGAGTCCAAGCAGGTGACATGCCCCTTGGGTCCGAGCGTAACGAGGTGCTCGTCGGTCACCGCCGGGACGGTGCGGCTCATTCCGTGGAAGCGTTTGACCTTGATCGGATAGGAGTATTGCCAGATTTCCTTGCCGTCCTGGAGGGAAAGGCACCGAATGACGTCCGCCTGATTGGGCTGATCGTAATCGAGGAGATAGACTCTGCCGTTTCGCACGGCCGCCCCGGCGTATCCCTCGCCGAGAGCGACGGACCAGAGCACGGGCGGCCCTCCGTCGGGCCACGTCCGGCTCAGCGAGACGCTCTCCGGGCTGATAGCATCGTAGTTCGGCCCTCGAAACCCCGGCCAGGCGCCGGGCAAATCCGCGGGGACGCCATCGAATTGAGCCAGTGTCCCGGCAATCTCGATCGGCTCATCGTCCCCTGCCGCACCTGCCGGCCGGTTGTCACCGCCCGGCAGCCGCTCCTGAAGATCCACTGCTGCATCGGCGCTGAGCCACAGGACCATCACAGAGACCACCCCCGCGATGGCGAATGCCATCGGTATGACGTCGGCAATGACAACTCTCTTCATCGATTCGCACCTCATGAAGCGTGACGCGAGCTACGCGAGCCCACGCTTCTCGATCTCACTCGTGTCGCAAGGCGTCCAGCAATCGGCCGCGCAGGGCCAGCGTTCCTGCGAGCCACACCCACGCGGCCCCGCTCAGCGCGATCGCCGCGACCGTCACCAGCAGCGGGACATACGGGACCTGCCCGGCCGGGGATTGCAGGGCCGGCACCACCGCCACCACGGCGGAGACCGCCCCGCACGCCAGTCCGGCGAGCATCAGGCCCCAATGTTCATAGAATACCATGCGTTGGAGCCGACTTCTATTGAATCCGACGGCCCGCAGCATCGCCAGCTCGCCACGCCTCTCGAGCATATTCCGGAGTACGACGAGGCCCAGGCCGATACTGCCGAGGACAAGTCCCAGGCCGCCCAGGACCATAAAGATCGACAGATACGTATTCTCCACGGCGCTGAAGGCGGCCAGGCGCTCCTGTGTCGGCGTCAACATGAGTCCGTAGTCTCTCAGGCCCGACGAGAGTTTCTGTGCGACATCATCCGCCCGATCCGCCCGGGCATCGACCAGAAATACCCGATATCCATCCACCGAGGGAAACCGTGCGATGAACTCCTTTTCAGCGATGACCAGTCCCCCCTGCAGGACCGAGCTTGCCAGCATACCCACGATACGCACACGGAAGACCTTGCCCATTTCATCAATATACTCAAGCTCATCACCGATGTTCTTGCCCAGGGCCCAGAAGACGGTGGGATAGTCGCCAACCGCCGGCACAACGCCCTTGTCCAGGTCCATCCCGAGCAGGTCCCATCCTCCTTCTTCCTGCGCTTCTCCGACCTTGGCCGTGAACGTGAATGCTTCGTATTGCCTGAGCTTGTCCGCCTGAACGGCCAGGAGGCGCGGCCGCTGTGCCCGATTCAGGTTGAGACAGCTTGCATCATCCCCTTCGTGGACACGGAACTGAACCACGTCGACGCCGGCGAGTTCCGCGTCGGTCAGGCCAAGCTCGCGCCGGCCAGACTCGGTGCTCAAATCGCGGAGAATGGGAACGGACGATTCCCCGTACAGCGCAAAACCTCCCGTGCCGGAACGTCTGCTTTGCGGCTCCTGCAATGGATTGCGGCGATTCGCTCCGACGGCAAGAACCATGAAGACGCCGCACGCCAGCAATCCGATGATCGCCAAGCTGCGCCCTCGCCGCCGCGTGGTGTTTCGCAAACCCAATCCCCTCAGCGAGACCATCGGCCGG
>CBFDDG010000012.1:0-23600 GCA_965603505.1 uncultured Phycisphaerae bacterium
GAATTACAGCAGCATAGTCCCCGTGCAACGGTGGGGCGTTCTCGTCCTGGCCGCGACTGTTTCCCTGTGTGTGTCTCCGCGGTCGTCGGCCTCGGACGATGGGGACTTCGAGTACTGGCCTAAGGTGAGCTTTCTCGTCCCCATCGATGAGCAGTGGAAGGTCAAGGTCGAGGAGCGGCTCACGTTCGGCGACGAGGCCCGCCGGCTCGACGACATTCAGGCGGACCTGGGCCTCTACTATTTGGGTCTCGCCGACTGGTTCACGGTGGGATTCGGCTACAAGGAGACTTTCGAGAAGGACGGCGACGACTGGCTGCTCGAGCATCGTCCGCTGGTCAACCTCATCGTCAAGGGCCGGCCCTGCGGCCTGACGGTCGTCAGCCGCTCGCGGTTCGAGTATCGTATGCCCGAGGAAGACGACGACGTCTGGCGGTACCGCAACAAGGTCCTGATCGCGCCGGAGCCTCTGTTGAGCTCCACAAAGATCCTGCCGTACCTGGCCGAGGAGATCTTCATCCGCTTCGACGATGAGGACTTTAACCAGCACCGCCTCCAGGGCGGCCTCTTCCTTCCGCTGCACGAGCAGATCCGCCTCGAACTGTTCTACTGCTGGAAGCTCGACGAGCAGGAGGACAACTCCTGGCATGACACCAATATCGTCGGCTCCTACCTCTACTTCCTCTTTTAGACCGTATTGCCGCTACGGCACTTCGTAAGAGCAGGTAGTCTCAACGTTGTCGGAGGGCTCGTATGTGAGCGACTCGTGCGAAACTCCGTTCACAGTCGAAGTATAGGTTCCCGTCACTCGCCACTTCAGGGACAGCACAACGGCGCCGTCGGGGCCCGTGACACCCATCTGGATGAGGCTGGTGTTCCCCACCGGCGGCAATACGGTTTCCACGACCACCGTCGCATCGGAGACCACCTCTCCCAGATCATCAAGAACGGTGACTTGCGTGTAGACGAAATAATTCTTGCCCGCCCGTCGGTGCCGCATGGTGATGTCGGACACGTACATCATTGTGGCGACCGGCGGCGGCTCCGGAGGGACCACGCTTACAAAGTCGGCCTTGGTCACCGTATTCGTGCCTCCCGGGCCCGTGGCCGTCAGAGTGACCGCGTAGCTCCCGGCATTGCCGTATGTATGCGACGGATTCTGAGCGCTCGAGCTGTCTCCATCGCCGAAATCCCACGACCAGGCCGTGGCGTCCCTGGAGAGGTCCGTAAGGTTCACGGTCAGCGGCGCCGTTCCGCTTGTCGGACTGCCGGAAAAGTCGGCCACCGGCGGCAGCACTTCCGTGACAGTGATGTAGCCGACCTTGGTCTCTGTGTCTGAGCCCTCTCCATTAGCGACGGTCAGGCTGACCTTGTATGTACCGGCGCTAGTGTAGGTGTGGGTCGAATCCTGTTGGCCGAACGTCTCGCCGTCCCCGAAGTTCCACACCCAACTTGTCACCGTTCCCGTGGACAGGTCTGTGAACTGCACCGTGAGCGGGACATAACCACTGGTCGGCGTACCTATGAAGTCCGCGACGGGAGGCAGGGCCGGTCCTGCTGTCGGCTCGGCGGCGTCGACGAGCCCGTAGCCGTACCAGGTATCCCGCCCGGGCACGCCCAGCTCGTCGGCCGTGGCGCGTAGCCGGTCCCTGACGTCCGCATAGCCGGCGGCGATGACCAGGGCCGCCGTGCCCGCTACATGCGGCGCGGCCATGGACGTGCCGCTCTTGGTGGCCCACTGCCCGTTGAGGACGGTCGAATAAATGTTGTTCCCCGGCGCCGCCAGCTCGACCTCCGGACCGGTGCTCGAATAATACGCCAGGGAATCCACATTGTCCGTCGCTCCCACGGCGATGACCGAATCGTACCGGGCCGGCCACTGGACGGTGTCTCCAATCAGGCCGAAGAAGTCGGCGTTGCCCGCCGCCGCCACGGTCACAATGCCCGCAGTCGCCGCCTCGTCGAACACCTGCCGGACGAGAAATCCCGGGTCCGTGGACGTCCCCAGGCTCAGGTTCACCACCTGCATGGAATGGGTGACGGCCCACTCCATGGCCGCGATCAAGTCGCTGTCGTTTCCGGAGCCCGAGGCATCCAGGATCTTCAGGGCATACAGCTCCGCGTCGGGAGCGACACCGATTACGCCGGCATCGTCGTCCCGGGCGGCCACGATGCCGGCGACGTGCGTGCCGTGACTGTGGTCGTCCATCGGATCATCGTCGCCGTTGACGAAGTCGTAACCTCCCCGATAGTTGGCGGCCAAATCCGGATGGCCGTAGTCGATGCCCGTATCGATGATGGCGACTTTGACCCCGGCTCCGGTATTGGGGAACGTGTGGACGACGCCGGCACCGATGCGTTTGACGCCCCAGGAACGGTCGAGCTCAGCGTCGACGGCATGCACCTGGCCGTCGGGCTCGATCCGCGTTATGCCCGGACTGGCTCGCAGTGCGGCCACGGCCTTCTCCGGCATCGACGCCGCGATGCCCGGCACCACCCGGTAGCTGTATTTGATCGCCCCGCCCCGGCTACGGACGAGGGCCTGCTCGCTAGGACCGGGGACATGGCGAAACGAGATCAGCACGGCAACGCGGGCATTGTCGCCCCGTGCGAGCCGCGCATCCGGGGGTGGGCCGACCTGGTCCGCCTCGGCGGCCGGTGGTCCTGCGGACAGGCCCACCGTACAAAGAAGCACAATGCCTGTCAGGATCAAAAGAGGATACAGGCGACCGTTCATGACGAATCCTCGCGAACGCGATGCCTTTTCTGAGCCGGATGACACCATTATGCCATATCAACCGCCGAAAACCATTGCGGAAAATACGCAATTTTGCGAGGTGGCACCGTATGGCGGTACGCCAGGGAGCTGCGTATGCCCCGCGGGCGGATGGGCTGTTCGCCAAGCGTGTTCTGATTGTCTCCGCAGGGACCTTGGTGGTATAATGGACGGGCCTGAGCGGAAAATGTCGATGGCCAATGACCGAACATTTCGAGTGGCACATTCAAAGGGCAATGCCCGCTGGGGGGCGTTCACGCTCATCGAGCTGCTGGTGGTCATCGCCGTGATCGCCCTGTTGATGGCGATTCTGCTGCCCGTCCTTCACAGCGCCCGGCGGCAGGCGAAGACGACGATCTGCCAAGCGAACCTGCGCCAGTGGGGATTGCTCTTCGCCATCCTCGCCGACGGCAACGAGGGGCGTCTGCGCGACCGTGACGCCTGGGATCGCTGCCGAACGCAGCAGTTCGCGTACTACCTCGACAATTTCGACTACGAGGTATTTTGCCCGCTGGCCACGCGCAAGACCAGCCCGACCGGGGCCGGCGGCACCTTCCTGGCCTGGTATTGCCCACGGCACTCGCACCGAGCCGGCAGCTACGGCATCAATGGCTACACTCCCGCCTACGACGGCGGGGAAGGCTTTGGCCCGCAGCCGCCGTCGCAGGAGCAGCGCTGGTCGAACGTCTATCGCAAGGGCGTCAGCAGCGTGCCGCTCATGCTCGATGGCGCTCTGTGGGCCGGCTACCCGACTCATTACGACACCCCACCGGCGTCGGAGAGTGAGGCCGCCACGGATCCCAGGATCGGCAACAACAGCATCCGGGCTTTCTGCATCCCGCGCCACGGCGGGTTCATCAACGCCCTCTTCATGGACTGGTCCGTCCGCAAGGTCGGCCTCAAGGAGCTTTGGACCTTGAAATGGGGTCCCGATTTCAACACGATAGGCCCCTGGACTCGCGGCGGCGGCGCCGACAGCACCGACTGGCCCCCGTGGATGCGCAAATTCAAAGACTACTGACCGCGGCGCATTCCATCCCGTCGGATTCTTGAGAAGGCGGACTGTCCCTTTGCCGATAGACAGAACAAGTTTGAGAGGTGCTATGAGTCTTTGCGTGGTAGAACCGGGTGTGGTATATGCCGACGTGTCACCGGAGCCGCGGTTGCGCGTCGACCTTGAGTCGCTGCGCCGACACGTCCGTGACAAGGACGCCGTCGATGCAATCGTCAGCCTCTCCCGGGTGGGTATCATACAATCGCCCAGTATCGGCAGCCTCGTCCTGCTGCACAAAGCGCTCCACGAACGCGGGCAAAGGCTCATCCTGTGCGACATGGGCATGGCCACCCACTGCATTCTCTACGTGGCCGGCTTGCACAAACTCTTTGATGTGGCCGACGACAAGGTTGCCGCGATGGCGCTGCTGCGACGGCTGCAGAAACAGGGGGCGTGAAAGAACGATCGGATGGACTTGGGAATCGCGAAGGTCCGGATAACTCGGCCGTTGCCGGCCGTCCCCGGATCAGCGCAGTTGGGTCAATCGGCTTGCTGCGAAGGCTCGCCCACGGCCGCAGGCACCGCCAACATAGCCTGGTCCGAAAAGCTCTCCGTCTCGACCCAGTGCCAGAAGAAATCCAGGCACCGCAGACATCGCATCACCAACGCGCAATCCGTTTGCTGATTGTCCGTGAGGTGGCGGTCCATGGCCAGGACTTCAAAGCCGCCCGCCTCGCAGTGCGGACAGGTGAAATCGCCGGAGTGGTTCAGGGCGGTCAATTCATGCTGCTGCCATTCTCTCATGCTCGTGCCTTTCTGTCGACAGATGCGATCCTGTAGTGATTATCGACATGGAGACCAAGAGACATTAGCCGACACTCTCGGGTTCCTGTTCTTCGCGCCGCGCCGGCATCGGAAAGTGCGTCCCGTCACGGTATCTCCGCTGGGCACGCAGCAGCCGTCCAAACAAGCGCGGTTCTTGGTCTTTCATACTACTGGTTGGTGCCCTGCCTGCCGTAAGACCACAACTGTTTGGGCTTTCACGAGATTCCCACAACCGTTGGAACGGCCATGGCACGCATCCGCCGTTGACGGGTCGCGGCGCCGGGCCTATGATGAGACGCGGTCGCCAATCATGGCCGAGCACCAGCGCGTGAGCGCGATTGGATGTGCGAAGACGCCGGAGACGGCGATCCGCGAGAGAAGAAAGGAGACACGATGCAAGGCCCTTCCATTCCCGGTGCGTTTGAACTGGCACTCATCCTCTGCTTAATGTTCGGGGGCGTAATCGTCGGAATCCTGCTCACGGTGCTTCCGTTCTGGAAGATCTGCGCGAAGGCGGGCTTCCCCGGGCCGTTGGCGCTGCTCATGCTGGTGCCGATCGCGAACATCATCCTGCCGTTCTATCTCGCGTTCGCCGACTGGCCCGCACTGCGGCAGGCGGGGGCCCGGCCGCCCGGGATACCGTAAGTGTCGGGCCGCGCCTAAGGGGGGGGCCATCTATCCACGCCAGAGACAGACGCCTCCTCACAGATACCCCAGATCGCGGAGGTTGCCATCGACTTGGGTAATAACACATCTTAGGCAACATCACGGGTCCGCTCGCTTCTTACGAACACCGCGTATGCGCGGCAGGCTCACCGCCTGTGAGAGACGAGGAGTCCGGCTTTCTCCGTCAGCCAGATCACGGCCATGGCCATGAACGGGACGCCCACGGCCAGCAGCAGAAAACTCCGCCAGCCCAGGTGCCACAGATAGAACCACACGGTCACGAACAACTCCCCAAGTCTGTCGAAGATTTCTGCGACATAATCCATGTGTCGTACCCTCTTCATGCAGACAAATCGACAAACATCATTCTATCGGACCTACGACGCCATGTCAAAAAAAAACGCCTTTTTCAAACCACCCGCCGACACAATCCCGGGCCGGCACGGAGGCCCACGATCACATCGCCGGCCTCCTCGCGAACAGACGCTCTTGCCGCGGGGGGCGTGCAGTCTGGGCAAACCGGCGGCAATGCAAGAATCAAACTTCAAGAAGCAAAATGACAAATCAAAACGCAAAATCCCCATGAGACCAGCGTCGGCCGAAGGCCGACTCCACAAGTTTGATCTTTGCATCTTGATTTCTGATCTTCCTTGTCGGCGGGAGCTTATCCTTTGATCGCTGCCACCAATTGTCGTGTGGGGGGGGATTGGTGCTGGTGGGCGGCTTTGAAGGCCGGGGTCTGCGCCTCGTTCTGCTTCTTGAACAGCTCGTTGCCTTCCACGATCTCCTTGAGGGCCTGGGACTTCGTGCGGGTGTCCTGGAGGAATCGCACGGCCCGGGTACCGTAGACGCCCCCGAGCAGCGCGCACAAGCCGATGCCCATCTCGAGCATGGAGTCGGCCACCTGCCACGCGTCCGGGCGCTCGGCGGATTCCGCGAGGGCCGTATCGGCCAACTGCCAGTTCGATTGCACCAGGATGTCTTGCGCTGTCCCTGCCGGCGGGTATTCCTTCGGCAGGCCGCAATAGGATGTGAAGGCCCGGCTCTGCGATTCAGACAGCCTGGTCAGCGACTGGAGTTCTTGAGAGCTCTGCTCGGTTCTGGCGGTCTCGGCCGCCACCAACGCCGTGCGGTTGTGCAGCCAGGCGTTTTGCTTCTGCTTCTCGCTCGGGGCGAACCGCAGGCTGTCACAGCCGGCGGACAGTGACGCCAGAACGAGACCCACAGATAGACACACGGCCAATCGAACGACTTTGTGCTGTTGTTGCATCGAATTGATTCCTCTCATTTCTTTTCTCCTTGGTTCCTGACGTGATCTTGCGATATGCCACAAGGGTCATGCGAGCTGTCCGACCGCCTGGTTGATTCCGTACTCTGCTCGTTCTTTGCTCACACGGCCGTCTGACGCGGTTGTCAACGAGTTCTTGCAGTCATCTCGCTACGGATGGAAAGAGGTGAGCATGGCCTACCTTCCTGCGCTACACGCCTGATTTGCTCTCGCCGGTGTCGACGGCCTTTTCGAGGGCGCGCAGACGGTACTCGTAGGAGATACTTCTCTCCGAGAGCAGCTCGAGCTTCTGCTGGGATTCCTTCTGGCTTTGCAGCAGTATGGTGACATCGTGCTGGAGCAGGTCGAGTTGCCGCTGGAGGTTGACCCAGCTTCCGAGGATCAGCGACGCGAGGACGGTCAGTTGCAGCAGGACGGATAGATTGATTCGGCGGTCGAGCCGCCAGTTTACTTTGCTCTCTTCGGCCATCGTTGCCTCCAACTCTGAGGACAGAGGGCCGCGGACAGATGACGGCCAATGTGTCCTCGTCCGTCCATTCTCTGTCTTCGGTCCTTCGGCCTTCTGGAAACTCTCTCACGGTGTGACATGGAAGACGTTCTTCTCGCCGATGCGGTGCATGACGGCGTACGCCCCGGGCGCGAGGGTGCCCGTGCCCAGAAAGGATTCAACCAGATTGAACGCCTCCATCTGCTCGCCGACTTCCATCGGGAGCAGACCGGGTTCCTCGATGAGCACGCGACGGACGTTATAGACGTTGTGCGTCACGTGACTTTTGACGCGCACCGTCCAGGCGCCGGCCCCGGCACCCGAGGAGACAACGGCCGAAGCTTCCCGGCGATTCGCAGAGCCCTCACGGGCCATCTCCGCCAGAAGCTGCTGCTGGTCTGTGATGTGTCTGTGGTCCATCGGAACCTCCGGAGGAAAATCAAAGATCAAAATGCAAAGATCAAAACTGCGGATTCGGCTTTCAGCCGAGCCTGTTCGGAGGGTGTGTGACTACGCTTTCTGGAAGGACAGGTCTTTTCTGTCACCCCGAGTGATAGTCGATAGGTCCGGTCGCGAACGAGAGGCACACCTCGTCCGCAGGCAGATGTCTCGACTGCGCTTCGCTCCGCTCGACATGACAAGAGAAAGGAGGGACTCGGCTCCACATGGCCAATCGTAGAAGGCCCGCCGCGATATTCGGGCACACACTTCGGAGGAGCCATTCTCACTTGATCCCCTTTGGTTTCCTGCATTGCTTACCCTTCGCATGTCCGTTGCCTGACCAGACGCAGGTTCGTGCACTGATTCCTGAAGTCCATGCGGACTCGCTCGATCCAGGTCAGACTGCGATTGTCCCGCCTGTGGCTCAGCAAGTCTGTGCTTTCGGGACTGGAGGTCACCCTGTCGCCCGGATGGAAGTGCAGGGCGAGACTGGGGGTCTGTACGTCGGCGGTTTCGATGGTGGCCGCAGATGCCGTGCAGCGACGGCGAACGAATTCACACAAAGCGGCGGAGTCGTCCACCTCATCCGGCTCGCCGCCCTCGGTCTGCGAGAGGACACTCTGCGGCGAGACCTTGCGGTATCTGAACCGACGCGGCAGAGTAAGAATCTGATCGATCACCGGCGCCGCCGAACCAACCGGCCCGTCCGCCAGGACACACGTCAGGCGCTCGTCACTGACAACTGACGCGGTAATCCGGAACCGTAAGATCCCCTTGAGAGCCGCCACCCAGGTGTATACGTCGAGTTGATCGCTGCTGAGCCAGATCCCGCATTCATCGAGCAGATTGTTGAAGGCGTGAACGTAGGCTGACCAGTTCAGGCCATCGTCCAATGAGACCTCGAGGAGATAACCGAGGGAGTTGCTCCGAGCGTCCGTACTCAGTGCCGGCCAAAACCGTCTTCGACGATGGACGTAGCCGCCCGCGAAGATCCCGGAAAAGTCATGCGGCTCACCCTGGTTGTAAGGCTCGCCCGTGTAGTCACCCGCCTCATTGAGACACCACTTGCGGTAGATGTCTTTGACCTCTGTAAACTGCGGATTCGTGGAAGGAGAGAACTTGTAGTAGTTAATATCCTCCAGCGCCGGGTCCCACGCCTTCACCAGCTCGAACGTCGCTTCGTATACCTTGAAATCACCCTGACCGACGTACCTGCGGGTGGTCGGGTACAGATGTCTCTTGCCATGATACGCGGCCACGTTCGTTTGGGAAGGGCTCAACAGCTCTCCCTTCGACTGACAGTTCAACTCAACCGCTCGCCCGCGGCCGTTTCGGTAGAATACGATCGCCCGGGCCGGTCCGGTCTCCGAAAGTCGCGGTACGAAGTGGAACTGAACGCCCGCGGCCTCGCTGCACCGATGCAGGGCCTCGAGCAGACTCAGACCCGTCACGTCAAGATCGCGGACCTGACCGCACTCTGTCAGAGCGAGCAGTGATTCGATACTCGGCCAGCACAACCGACCGCCGGGAAGATACTCACTCAGCAGATAGTTGATTGCCTCCGCGTAGCTCCAGGCTTTGGCTCCTGCGGACCCTGCGTGAAAGGGCGTGCGAGGTTGCCCGTCAACCGTGACAGCCGTGACCGCCGCATTGCTCCGGCCGCCGGGATTGAAGACGGTCTCCAGTCCTGAAAGAAATACGGCGGAGTCGCCGTGAAAGACACGCTGCCCGTGAACCGTGATGCGATCGAGAACGGCGCTGAAATCCCTCGCCGTAATCTCGAATCTCTCCGTGGTTGCCTCAATCCTCGCGTCAATCTGTTCGATCTGTCCGACAAACACGGGCAGGTGTGCCACGGCCACATCGGGCGGCGTCGCATTGAACCACTGGCGCACGCTGATCTGACGGCCCATACCGAATCGGTTTTCCATCTCCTCAACGGCAAGTATGGTTGCATCCTGCCCGGCCGCCGGGTTATAGACGAATCGCGCCCGGCCAAACTCCGGCCAACCGCTACGAACGATCTCGGTCAGTTCGAGGTCCTCGCAAAGGGCCCCGTCAATGAAGACCATCGTCACGGCGGCCGGAAGGCTGAGCCGCTTGTACTCCGGTTGAAACAAGTCGATTGTGTTGCTCATAGGAGTTCCTATCGAATGTATGGACGTGTGCGACACAGCCCGTTCGGTCAGACTACCTCCGCCGCAAGGATCTCCGCCGCTTCGGGTGGGAGGTTTTTGGTCTGGCAAGACACGTTTGGCGACGGTGGACTCTGTATACCGTCCGCGCTTTCCGCGGTCATGACAAACGCATACTGTCCATCGCCGGGGACATTCCACTCATAGGCATAGAACCTTGGCCCTCGATACGGGATCGTGGCGATGGGGCTTTGGAGATCGATCTGCCCCGAGCCACCATCCCAGTAGATGTCGAAGTGTTCCGGCGTCACTGTCTGGCCAAGAGGACTGTAGAGCCAGACCAGTCGAAGTCTGGTGGAGCCGGCCTGCTCGGCCCTGAGACCGAGGACCGGATTGGGTGAGGGCTTGGCCAGTTGGCCGTCCGGCGTGATTCGGACCATAACCGCCGCGGCCGTAGTCCGCTCCCGATAGCCGCAGCTATTGAACCGTCGTACAAGGTAGCAGTGAGCCGAGCCGGGAGCGTGCGACAGATACGCAGGAAGGGAGAACTCTCTTGCCTCCGGCTCCGCCACACAGAGGATGCGGCTGAAATCAATGTCCCCGAGGTTGGCGCCGCGATAGACAACGGCACAGCCATTGCGACGCACCCAGAACCAGCCTTGCGTCAGCACGGTCCCAAGCTTGAATGCCGCTGAGGTCATTCCATGGAAGAGGGCTTCCCTCAGCCAGGGCGTTTCCGTCTGCGGCATCGCGTCGAATGCGGCTTGTGAAGCCAGGACGCACAGGGCCGCCTGCAATCCTGAGACGCCACCGGTGGCGCCGGAGAGCAGGACAACGCCCGCTGTCTGGAGGGTCGCGAGCAACGTCGTTGAGGCGGCACAAACGCCGGAGAGGTCCCTGACGACCTGTAGCGTCATCGTTGCGGAGGTGGCCGCATGCACTGAGGCGGACAGGTCTCTCGATACACAAAGAGATGCCACGGCTGTCGATTGCCCACCTGTCGAGCCGGCGCAATCGACGAACGCACCGCCCGGCGAAGCGGCCAGAGCCACAGAGCGCCGGCGAGCAAACAGAGCAAATGGATCGCGCCACAACTGCCGGATTTCCGACTCCGTGAGAACGCGCTTCCATACGTAGACGACGGCGATGGCGCCTGCAAAATCCCAGAACCACCCGCCGTCGTCTTCCCCCTGGCGCGATCCGATCGCAAATGCGCGGGATCCGCTCAGATCGTTTCCATCGATAGACGTCGGATTGTTGGTGGCCGCCTGCCGGAGTCCATCGATGTAGAGCCGCGTGCCGGTTGTGCTGTCGCGGTCGCATACGCCCACGGCCACGTGGTATTGGCCGTCATTGAGCGCGCTGTCTGAAGGGACGCTGAAATTGCTCGCTTGGTTGCGGACCTGCCAGTAAATCTGGTTTGCGTTGTTGACCGATAGTCCGTAGCCACGGCCGGCGCCGTCCAGGTGTCCCTTTCCGGCGATCGCGCCGAAATGCACGCCGCCCCACTCATCCGGCTGAGCCGATGCGCTGTACCTGACGATGGCGAGCATGGAAACGTCATCCGTTCCCAAATCCAGACAGTCTCCCATGCTGATCCAGTCGTCGCTCCCGTCGAAATTGATCGCGCGTCCGAACGGTCCGTACGACCAGAGGGGCCCACCCGAGAAATCACCATTGTGATGATGGCCGCTCACATCGTGGACGACCCGACCCGACGCCTCATTGAACAGCCAGCAGCCGACAAGGCGACGCGCCAAAGGATGATCTGGACTGGGCCCGGTCGCTACGGGCGGCTCGATTCTCGATGATGTCTTGATCAACATGAGTTAACTCGCCTGTGCATAGGTGCCCTGATAGAAGGCGGAACAGTCGCTGCTCTTGAGCGTCTGTCCAGTCCTGTTGTGAACGACGACGCCCCATCGCTGAGGCAGAAGTCCCCCGAAGGCGGAGGCAATGCTCATGAGATCCGACTCATAGATCTTGTTCTTGGTCGGAGCATGGATCACGCCGATCAACTTACAGTTGTCGAGCTGCTGCGGGTCGGTCCCAAATGCGGCATCGCTGCCCGTGGCGTTCCCGGAATAACTGGTTCCGCCGTCGCTGGTTCCATAGGCGTACACGTATACCGATTTGTCCCCGCCCGAGTCGGTCGTCGTATTGGTGGCGATTTTCACTTGGACCAGCGCGTCCAGAAAACAATTCACCGCGTTATCGACGGCGGTGGACTCCCGCTTCGCATCGTTCGCCAGGCCGTTCATCGTGATGACCATCGCCTGGTTGCTGCCGCCATAGTTGGCCTTGATGTCGCCCATAATTGGCCTCCTTCTGTCTGAATAGGACCGATTCGACCTATCTGCGCTCAATCCAATGTCACATCGAGATCCCCTGCGGGAATTCGTGCCGTATCGCCGCTGCCGATCGTTTTGGCTTGCGTCAGGGCGCCGTGCGCGAGCATGTTGCCGGCCACGGCGGCGTCGAACAGGGCAAAATGCGTGAGCGTGCCCCAGTCACCGGTAGCCGCGTAGAACGTGATGGTGGTGGCGTTGTCGAGCAGACCACCAGCGGCTGCGTTCCAGTCGCTGGCGGCGGTCGACGCCCGCGTGTACCCGCTGCCGCTCGGTTCGCTCAGTCCGGCACCATTGTCGCCCGGATCCGCTATGGATAGACCCACATAGATGGTCGGCGGTGTGTAGCTGCTCTTGCTGAAGAGATGATCCAGGACCTCGTTTTCCCAATAATCCGAAAAGCTGCCCATCGTTTCCACTCCTATACCGATGAAGAATTGTATGCGTTCCGTTACCCGGCCAAGTACGTGTGACTAATCCGGCACCTTCGTGATCGTCGATGCGGTATCGTGCGGCGTGTGTGTCAACAGGACCGTCTGGCCGTCATCATCGTAGTACTCAATCGCACAGGTGACCTTGTCCTGGGCCGTCTTGTTGGCGAGAATCTTGGTGGGCGTAAGCTCGCCGGCGCCCGTCCAGACGATCCCGCTGCTACGCACGAGCGTATCGGTATCGGCGGGGTTCGCCCCAGCCTGTTGGAAGACCTGGACATAGTACGAGCCGGCCGGAATGTTGCCGTCGAAGTCGCCAACGTAGCGGCTGGCGTCCTTGTCGTCGAGAGCAACGCCATAGTCATCAGCGGTGCGGCCGCCGGCGCCCCAGTCTTCGAATACCTGTCCCGCCGGATACCAGACCTTCCCCGACCGATTTCGGATCACCGCATACAGCACGTTGCCGGAAGCATGATCCGCCTGAATCTCAAATGCCATAGTACACCACCTTTTCAATACCTCATGCTAAACCTCTTGCGTCCACGTCCCATTCTTGGCCACGGTGGCCCAATCCCCGTTGGAATCGGCCACGAGGGTCAAGCTCGCGCCGATGGCATCCGCCGCTTTGTACTTGCCTGCCGTCTCACCGCTGTCATCGCGGATCGCGGCGGCGCCCGGGGCCACCCGCAACTCGTACGGCGATTGAACGGCGAATGTGAATTCCGTGCCTTCCGCCGCTGCAGCCGGGAGCGTGAGAGTCACGGTTCCCGTCGCTCCCAGGTTGGTATGCACGCTTCCTGATTCCGACGCGAGCAGTGTGTCATCTTCGCTGTGGGCTTCAACGGTCCTGCGCAGGCCGCCCGCCGCGTATGGAACAGCGATGTTGTGCCCCGTGCGGCAGTCCGCGATCGAAGTGATGTCGCCGCCGGACGTGCTCACGATGGCCAATCGTACGTGAGGCGTGGCGGCCATGCTTGGGAATCCGCTGTATTCATTCGTGACCAGATTGCCCTGGGCATCAAGATAGACGTATATGCCGGCCTGGTTGTCGGCCAGGGTGTTGCCGATGGAACCGGCATATTCGACCAGGGTTGTGCCCAGCCAGAACTTGCCGGCCTTGACACCAATATTCAACCCGCCCTCGTCATACACGCGCAGGTCATTCGCGCGACGCGTGGCGAGCAGCAGGCGGTACAGCAGCCTTCGGAAATGCACGTAATACGGCGCCGTCCCGGTGGGGATGTACTCGACGCCGGTCTCGCCGTCCGACTGCAGGTTCAATAGTTCACTGTCTGAAGGATACGTCTCAGCCATGGTCTTGTCCTCGTATCTATTGCTGATCTGAAATGCGCAATGTGAGTTGGTTGATCGCCGGGTCGAACGTCGTAATGTCCAGTCCGGCTGCCGGTGTGGCTGCAGGCACCACCGCCATCGGCTCCGTCTTGCTCGCAAGGCTTTCATTGCCGTGCGCATCAATCACCTTCACCCCGAATCGATATCGCCCAAGAGGCAACCGCGGGCTGACCCATTCGAGCGTGTCAGCATCGAGCCCGAATAGCCCTCTGCCGAAGTTGCCTTTGCCGAAACCGATCGCCGCCGCCGAATCATACCCGAAGTCACCCGTGCCGAATTGCGCCATGCCGAAGCCTGCTTTGTCCCGTGCGCACGGCCAGACGGGAAGCGGCAGAGCGTTCACTGGTTCCATGTGATCGATCTGTCCGGCGCCGTTGTCCGTGTAGATGTTGATCCTCGCATCGATGGGCAATGCCTGGCTTCGCAGCAGCGTCAGCTTCACGCGCCCATTGCCAGCAGCCGGTCCGGCGATCTGTGCGGCGAAGTTCACATGGGCCTCCTCCGGTTCCACCGCGATGACTTCGACCCCTGCAGCGGATTGAAAGGAGCTTGGCGCCTGGATGATGAGCGAGCGCTGCTCTACATCGATGGTCGCTCCGGCAAACCGGCCGCCTGCGTAAACCTGATGAAGCTTGTCGATGTGCGAGGAACGCCAGGTTACCAATGCCGCGCGAGAGACTGCTGCGGAACGGCCGTCTGCGGCCACACCGTCGGGCAGCGGAAGTACACGAACGTGATCGATCCCTTCACGGAGAAATGACATCGCATCAGTCTCCCAATTGGGTGTACACGATTTCGTACTCGACGACAACGCCCGGGCCGCCGGCGCCCTCGCGGAGCTGTTTGAAAACGTCCATGCGGAGGTTGCCGTAGACTTGCCCATCCGCCGTCGAGAGAGTATGGGGCCGGCCGTCAATGAATGCCGCAATGGAGTTGAGGCGAGCCTGCATCCCGGTCCGGCTGACCGCCCGGAGCACCCCTGTTTGACGAATCTGGCGAGGCCGAGCCCCCAGGTCGATGCTCAACACACCGTCGAGCCCTGCGACCGCGCGCTCGACCGAAGCCCGGCTCGGACTGCCGGCCACGACGGTCACCTCGCGATCGTCGAAGAGTGCTTGTCCATCCAACGTGGTATTCATGGGTGTTCCCTTCCTTCATCAGTCGCGGACAAGATGAATGGCGCCGCCGACGCGGGTGACATCGGCGATTCCGTCGGAGCCCAGGTCCGCGCTCAGACGGCACCGCTGTCTCGCCTGCTCGGACAGTTGCTTGTAGAGCAGACTCTTTCGCCAGAAGCACTCTTCCTGCATCCGACTCGGCCACATGGCGTAGACGCTGCAGATGACGGCAAGCACAGACGCCCTCCGCAGTCCTTCCGTATCCACAAGGCTCTCGACCGCGATTTCACTCGCCGGATTGCCCGGCCGGATTCCGAAGTATTCCGTCAGTTGGAAGGCCGCCTCGCCTGCCTGCGGGCCGAACGTGCTCACGCGGTACTCGATCTCGCTCGCGGCCGGCGGTGCAACCGCAGCATCCGCAGCGTCCGAACGAACGACTGACACGGTGAGCTGTGTCGCCGAATCGGCCGACACGACCTCGTATGCCCCATCGAGCAGTCCGTCCAATGACTTCAAGTAGACGACACTCCCTGCCTCAACGCCTGAGGCAAGGAAATCCGCCTGGGGTGCGGTCAACGTCGTGCCGCTCAGGGCGGCACCCGTCCCACTTGCCAGGACCTGCCAGGGCAGATGCAATTCCCCAAACAGCACCGGCTCGTACTTCAGAACATCGACATCACTTGAGAACTTGATCATTTTCGTTGATCTCCTCGTTGCGGATTGCGGACCGGCGAGGCTTGCCAGTCCGCAATCCGCAATCGTCAATCCGCAGTCAATATCAGCTTGTGGTCAGATCGCGGATCAGCCCGTGAGCGGCTTCGTTCTTCAGCTCAAGCGTGTACTCGCCGATCAGCTCGCCGCACTCGTAGTCGCCGGCGCTGGCCAGCGGCTTGAAGTGGAAGCTTCGTCCGGCCAGCGGCAGCACGCCGATTCTGGATGAATCGAGGAACAGGGCCGCGTCCTGCGGCATCCACCGGGTCGTCACGACGTGGCAGATTCCGAAATCGCTCTCGTAGAGGCTGACCATGTTCGTGAAGGTCGTGTCGTTCGCGCCGTAGCTGCGGCTATCCGCACAGAACGCATTGATCTTTCGCTTCTGGAACCCACCGACTACGATCAGGTCCACGTTGCCGCTGCTGTTCTCCCAGATCTTCCGCAGGATGTAGTTGACCTTCGCCTCGTCCAGGTCGTTGCCGGTCGGCAAGCCACTGTCACCGGTGTGGAAGACGTTGGTCGCGAGGTGCTGGATGATCCCCTTCATGGTCCGTCGGATCGTGCCGCTTCCCTGCGGATCGCTGGCCGGCCGGCCGCCATTGATGACCGTGCCCTCCAGGTCGCGGATCAGCTCGCGGAGCCGCACTTGCTTCTGGTAATCCATCTCGTCGGCGAGGCCGAGCTGGCTGGCCGCCATGTCCGAACCGCTGACCTCCACGGCGTCCGCGAAGATCTGCGTGTAGTTGCCGCAACGGATCCGGTTCGTGAACCGGGCGTTCGGCTTCTCCGCCCCTTCCAGAGCAGCGTTGCCCAGGATGTTGATCACCTGGTTGTCGGCCAGGTTCTCGGGCGTCGTGCCGGCGTACCCGCGCACGACGGTCAAGGTGTCCGTGCTGATTGCTGTCACGAGCATCAGCTCTTCGCTGCCCTCCACCTGGATCTGGTCGCCCACACGGAACCGGCTGCCGTTGTCCACATCGAACGTCGTGTCGGAACTCGGGTCCGACCAAGTCGCATCGTTGATGGCGTCCTTGTTCGGCAGCAGCGCATCTTCGAGCCACTCATGGTGCGTGCTGGTTGCCTCACGCAGAGGATCACCCAGCGCGTCCAAAAGAGGTGTCTCATAGGGCGAGATGATCCCGATCAGGTCGGATACGTCCTCCGCCAGCTCCGGCAGAGTCGTTCCCGCGGTGTACGTCGCTTTTCCCGTAAAAGCCATATCGCATTCTCCTCATAAGGTCCAAACAGTCTTGTGCCAATCACAACAGGTTGCGTCGCAGCTTCAGGTAGTGCTGGACGTCGGCGCGGCTCGCCGTTCTCGCCGCCTTTCGGGCGGCCTGCTCGAGCGCCGTGCGGGTCTGCGTGACCCGGTCCTTCGCTCCGGCGGTCTTGCGCGAGGTTGCCGCCTCCGCCGATCCGCCGAAGAGATATCCTTTCTCCTTCCTCAACTGCTCGACGCACGCGTCCACGTTCAGCTCGCCCTCGCCTTTCATCCTGGCTTTTGCCATGAGCACGGCGGCCTCCAGGTCCGTGGCGCCGGCCGCCACGAGCTTGTGCGTTAGTTTCTGCTCGATCTGAAGGTCGTTCATGCCCTGGGAGATCTGCGTGATCTTCTGATTCGCTTCAGCCAGTTGTTCGGTGAGGGTCTCGGCTTTCTTCTCGGCGCTCTGCGCCCTTTTCCGGTAGCGGATGGATTCGGCCATCGGAACGAACTTTGCGGCATCGCCGCCGTCCAGATTCTGCTCTTCCATCTCCGACACGCTCTCTTGTGTCCTGCTCACATTCATAACATCTCCTGGTTGTCATTTCGCATCGGTCTCACAATCAATCTTCCGCGGTTTCATAACCCAATTCCTTGAGCACCTGCTCGGCGGGAACACCGAGTTCCCTCTTGATCTGCGCTTCCTTGAGTCTCTCCATCGTGTTCTCAGGCAAGGGGCTCGGAAAGACGATCTCCACGTCCCGCTCCGCCTCGCTCGTTTCATAGATGCCGGCGGTATCGAAGATGCTCAGAACCATCCGGCAGATTCGCTTGAGTCCCTCGCTGTAGGTATGTCGTTTGCGCTCGTTCTTGCTAAGCATACCCATGAACGTCAGGCGCAGGGCCACGGCACTCGTCAGGTTCCCGAGCCGGTCCTTGAGGATCCCGGCCATGGCCGGCGTGACACTGCTGGCCTTATCCATGGCCTCGCGGATTTCGGAGATGTGCAGGTGCTCGTTCGGAGCCGCTGCGTCCCCGCCGAACTCCAGAATCGAGGCATCGGGATTGTCCGTGCACCACATGCGCCCGGGCGAGATGGGCTTGTTCTCAAACCCTTCGATCCCCTTGCCGAGGTACATCTTGAACGATTGGAAGGTAATCCGGCTGGCCCGGTCGCTGAGCCTCGTGTTGAGCTCGTCCTGCAACGGAATCAGCGGTTCGACGTCGCTGACGCCTTCGTAGTAATACGGCTGGGCGACGTTCTGAATGTGCACGACCGGGAGGAACCCCCACGGCAACTCGCCCTCCGCGACCAGCTCCTTATCCTCGTAGCGCTGCCAATGTTCACGTGAGGTGATTTCCGTCACGGCGATGACCTGCCGGGTGTCGCCTCGGTGTCCCGTGGCCCCCAGGATCCGCGAGAGGAACGAATTTCTCTTGTTGACAGCATTCCTTCTTTGATGGAAATGCTGCACGTAATACCGGATGACCCTGTAGTCATCCTCATCCAGGACAGGCAGTGCTCTCGGCGCCTCGATCAGTTCCAGATCGATTGCTTGTGCTCGTTGCAGCACGGAGGCAAGGGGATGTGATTGTGTGGAGGGGGTCGGCGCGGTTGAAAGGCCCTCGGTGATGAACTCACCAGGTCTGATGAAACAGTCGACGAACCCATAGACACTTCCGAGCACCGCCATATCTTGGAAGAAGCCAAGACCACCGTTGGCCGCAAAGACCGCCATGAGAATCGATTCAATTTCGGAGCGTCTTCGGCTCTCGGGTGACTTGGAAATCAGGCTGATTGGTTTGCCGAACAGGAAATCGGCCGCCGCGTTCACGCGCCAGGCGAGGTCGTTTTCAATCACGACTTCCTTTCGCTGGATATCCTTGACGGCCTGTGAACCGAACACACCCGCCTGTGGCGAATGCGCCAGCCCCGTGATACGTGCAGGCAGGCCGTACTCCTGCGCCTGGACGTAGCACCGACCGGATTCGTTGACTTTGCGTTCGGCCGCACCGCCGCCGGACAACTCGATGATCGGATTGGCATAGTAGTCCCACAGGCGAGAGAAGTGCCGGTGGATATCCGCGGCGTGAACGTCAACAAGCCATTCGAGGTAATCCGCATCGAGTTGCCCGCTGAAAATGTCAACTTCAAATCCCATCTCTTCACTACCTTTCTCAACGCGATTTCATCTCACTTTCTCGTGTCACAACTCGAAGGCTCGCATTTATATGCGCCTCCACAATTGGGCGAAGTTGCACGAATGTCGCGAAAAAGTGGGGTACTCCACAGCGTGGACAACTCCCTAAACCCCGCAGGACAAAGGAATAAAAAAAAATTTCGCCGACACCCGTTTTAGGTTCTGAAGTGTTGCACGAATTTCGCGAATCCTACCTCGATTCCGGAGATTATAGGAGACTCAAAGAGTCTTGAATAGAACCTCCTCGGGCGCGGGACTTGCGCTTGCGTAGACAGATTCGATGCGATGGCCAAGGCATGCTTACGCTCGCGTAAGCATGGCGCCCGGCGGGTGTCGCGATTCGTGCGGTGTTGATGCTCTGTTTGTCATGTCGAGCGCAGCCGAGACATCTGGTCGCGTATGGAAGGCGCCTCTCGTTCGCGGGCAGATCTCTCCGCGCCGCCTTCGGCCTTGGTCGAAAGGACAAGAAGCATGGGGATTCGTCCTTGGTCGAAAGGACAGGCGCACGGAGATTGCGTACGCCTGCGTCAGAAGGCCTCCGACGCCGACTTGCATAGCCTCTGGCCGGGCGGCCCTACAACTCTGTCGGCACGCACAGGCTTACAGCCCTGTGCGCCCTCCGACGACAATGGCCGCATTGATAGGCCGGTTCATCGATCAAGGCCCTGAAGGCCGCCTCATTCTCCAGATTGAATCCTTGGGAAATGATGTAGCACAGATGTGTGCTGTGGTCCGTATCGCAGCTTGCTTCCGGTGGTGTGTTCCTGCGGTCCATTATCATCCACCTTTCTGGGCAATTCCATCCCCGGCAGACACATACGCCATCCTCGCGAGGATGTTCATCTCCTGGCCTGTTTTGCGGATGGCTGTACGCTCAAAGAGGAAATCGGCATGTCGGGCGCACAGTGCACACCGAGTGCGTGCAACTCCGGATATCCCCGCAAGCCGGCGGAGAAATCGCTTCCCAACAAGCGAGGCAACCGTGACAATGCAGAGCGTCACTGATTCGCACGTGCATGAATCATGGCTGCGATACGGCTTGCGAGTTATGAGGAGCGATAGGATGGACGGCTTGAGGCTGTTTGCTGAGAGAGGCTGGACTCGCAGGCCCGGCGGCTTGGTGTGGATGTCGGTGGCGGCGGTTCTGCTGAGCGCGGCGGTCACAGCGGGGGTCCAGCGACCGCGTGAGGCCAGGCGGGACCGGGCCGGGTTCGATGTGCTGCGGGATATCGAGTATGTCCCCGAAGGGCATGAACGGCAAAAACTGGACCTTTATCTGCCGAAAGAGACAGAGACGAAGGTGAATAAGCCGCTGATCGTCTGGGTGCACGGCGGGGCCTGGCTGGGCGGCAGCAAGGATCGGTGCCCGGGCGTGCGGTTCACGCGCGAGGGCTTCGTCGTCGCGAGCATCAATTACCGGCTCAGTCAGCACGCGAGGTTCCCGGCGCAGATCCAGGACTGCAAGGCCGCGATCCGGTGGCTTCGTGCGAATGCCGGGACGTATGGCTACGACCCGAACCGTATCGGCGTCTGGGGCGCGTCGGCGGGCGGGCACCTGGTCGCGCTGCTGGGCACGGCCGGCGACGTCAACGACTTCGACGTCGGGCCGAACGCGGGCGTCTCCAGCCGGGTCCAGGCGGTCTGCGACTTCTTCGGGCCGACCGATTTCACGAAGATGAGCAGCTTCCCGAGCACGATGGACCACGATTCGCCCGACTCGCCGGAGTCGAAGCTGATCGGCGGGGCCGTCCAGGAGAACCATGACAAGGCCCAGCGGGCCAATCCGATCACGTACGTGACGAAGGACGATCCGCCGTTCCTGATCGTGCACGGCGACAAGGACCCGCTCGTACCGCACAACCAGAGCGAGCTGCTCCACGAAGCCCTGAAGAACGCCGGCGTGGATGCGACCTTCTACACCGTCGCCGGCGGTGGCCACGGCGGCTTTCAGGACCCAGAGGTGGACCCACTCGTCACGAAGTTCTTCAACAAGCACCTGAAAGAGCGATGATCGATCCCGGTCGGTCCGCTGCCGGCAGGAGCGAGTGGCCGATGCGCGCTTGCCCCTTGCCTACGCGGCCAGATGCCCCTGTCCTTTCGACCAGGACCGAAGGCCTCTTCTTTTGTCACCCCGAGCGAAGTCGAGGGGTCTGCCCGCGAACGAGAGGTGCCTTCCGTCCGCGACCGGATGTCTCGGCTGCGCCTGTGCTTCCCTCGACATGACAGCAGGGAGAGGCACCCGGCCTTTAGCCAAGGCTGGCCCGGTGGAGGGATTCGTCCTGGGGGAACCGGGGGGGCGGGCTTTGTCCGCTCGGACGCGTAACGTAATGCAGTGAAAAGGTTTACGTCGCGCCGGCACATAGAAATCCGAGTACTTCCCTGTGAAAGAAATTCGTGCCCGGGCCGGTTTTTCCTTGACTTCTGGCGGGCATGTCCGATAATGGTCGCCACGACAGGGTTGTCGAGGAGTAGGGTGACAATGGAGGTACATGGGGTGAATGAAAGGGGCGGTCTTTTCTTTTTTTGAGCGCGACTACACCGAGTTTCGCATCTTTGTCGCTCATCGCTGATTGAGAAAGAAACACCAATGTGTGCTTCTGGTGTTGCCGTGCTTGCGCGGCAAGCCAGCGCGGCGCAGGCAATCCGCCGCAGAAAGGGGGTAGAGATGGGTTAGGCTTTGAGGAGAGCAGGTGCAGGGAGAACGGCGTCCAGGGACAGACGCCGCACGATGTACAGTCAACGGATTGCCATGCTAAGCTGACAATTCCATCAAAAGCAAAGGGGATGAAAATGAAAAAGAAAATGGTTCTCGGTGTCTTCGTAGCGGTCATGATTGTGGGAATCGGAATCGTCTTGGCGGATAAGCCCCAAGACGACAACGGAGACTATAAGGGCAACAAAGCTCCCAGCGGACCACATTACAATCTCAACTTGATCGCCACTGGCGAGAAGATGGCCGACATCGATAGTGGAAAACGCATCTTCATCAAGATGAGCGGGCGTACGAAGATCCTGCTCAGTCCCGGCGAGTTTCAGGTTCTCGACGGTAATGGCACTGATGGCACGGCCTCGTTCCAGCTTCCAGCGCCTGAACCGGGAGCGGCTGCAGGAGAGGCAACAGGTACGCCGGAGTATCTGGTTTTTGTCCGTGTGGTTGGCAAGCCGCAGGCCGAAGATGTCGAGATCACTACCTACTATGACGAAGTGGGAAATGGGTGGGTAGCCTCTGAAGAGACCTTGTCTCTGCCAAAGAGCAACAAGTTCACGAACGCAAGCAGAGAATTACTCTACGTCTGGGTTGACGGGGCCAAGTATCCCCTGTTCGACACTACCTTCGAGGGCTACCTCTGGGACGTCGACGCCAATGGACGAAGAGTAATTCAGATGCGTTTCTACGAGAACGTGGAAGGCTGGAACGTCGACGACTAACGAACATAAGAATCATACTCAACAAGGCGTTTGAGCCGAAGCGGCACTGTATCCGTGTCAGGTTGAGCCGTAATCGTGAAACGGCACGGTGTTGCCTTCTGTACTTCCTTTCTGGCCCCGGCGGGGTCATGCGGAGGTAGCAACGCTTCGCGGGGATACCCCTGCGGAGTTGCGGTGATAGGAGAATAGGCAGCCGTTGGGCTGCGAAGGGAAACCGGCTTAACCCGGTTTCCCTTCTTTTTTTGCGCTTGTATCGGCGCGGTTGTGTGCGATGATGGGTGCGGCGTCAAGTGTGCTTTGCGCGTTTGATTTGTGTTGGAAGGGGAAGTTATGAGCGACGTGGGGGATGCCTTTCAGCGGCAGACGAAGTATCGGCCGGAGACGATGGGGGATGAGGGCCTGCACTGGAACGTGCGGCCGGAGTTGTATAAGACCTATCCCGACAGTCCCAAAGTGGTGCTGCCGGCGTTCGAGCCGAATCCGCCCATGTCGCTGGACAAAACGCTGAACGACCGAAAGAGCATCCGCAACTTCCGGCCCGAGCCGCTCACGCTCGGCCAGTTGAGCTACTTGCTCTGGGCGTCCACCGGGATTCAACGTCTGGAGCAGGCCCATGAGTTCCGCACCGCCCCCTCGGCGGGCGCGCTGTACCCCATCGAAACCTACGTCATCGCCAATGGGGTGCGCGACGTGGAGGCCGGGGCGTACCACTATGCGATTCACAGTCATGAGCTGGAGCGGATCAAGGCCGGCGACCTGCGGCGGCAGATCGGGGCGGCCGCACTTGGCCAGGGCATGTGTGCGGCGGCCGGCGCGGTCTTCGTCTGGACGGCGATCTTCGCCCGCTCCAAATGGAAGTACGCGCAGCGCGCGTACCGGTACGTTTATCTCGACGCTGGGCACATCGCTGAGAACCTCGCGCTGGCGGCGGTGAGCCTGGGCCTGGGCACCTGCCAGGTCGGCGCCCTGTTCGACGACGAGGTCAACAAGCTCATCGAAGTGGACGGCACGGAGGAAAGTGTCATCTACATGTCCGTCGTCGGCGTCCCGGCGTGACGATTACAGGTTCCGGCTTCCGGAGTTTGTGCCCTTGATCGATCTGATGCGTGACATGGATGAACTGTTTGCCGCGCTGGAGCGGTCCGAGTTTCGCCGCCGGTTTCGACTTGGCGGAAAGGAGGCGGCCTACCTCCGCG
>CBFDDG010000013.1:0-22467 GCA_965603505.1 uncultured Phycisphaerae bacterium
TTGGGCTGGCCGCAGGATTCGCCGGACCTCAGGGCCTTCTATCCGGGGGACGTGCTGTGCACCGCCCGCGAGATCATCACGCTGTGGGTCTCGCGCATGGTGATGATGGGCCAGTACTGTGTCGGCGACATCCCGTTCCGCGATGTCTATATCCACGCCATGATCCAGGATGGCGAGGGGCGCAAGATGTCCAAGAGCCTGGGCAACGGCATCGACCCGCTCGTCGCGATCGACAGCCACGGCGCCGACGCCATGCGGTTCACGCTGGCGAGCATGACGACGGATACGCAGGACATCCGCATGCCCGTGGCCGCCATGACCCTGCCGGACGGCCGCAAGGTCAATACCTCGCCTAAGTTCGATGTCGGCCGCAACTTCTGCAACAAGCTGTGGAACGCGTCGCGCTTCGCCATGATGAATCTCGAGGGCATCGATCCCGCCGGCTTCGATGCCGCCCAAATGGACATCACGGACCAATGGATCCTATCGCGCCTGGCCACGACGCGCGACGAAGTCACGGAAGCTCTGAACGCTTACAAGTTCAGCGAGCCGCTGACGCAGTTGTATCGCTTCTTCTGGAACGACTTCTGCGATTGGTATCTCGAGTGGATCAAGCCTCGAATGCGAAACGACAGCGGCAGGGCCGTTGCACAGAACGTTCTGGCCTTTGTCCTCGATCAGACGCTGCGCCTGCTTCATCCGTTCATCCCGTTCATCACGGAGGGCATCTACCAGAACCTCAACGAGCTGACCCCGGTGCGCGAGCTCAGGGGAATTGCAGCGTCCGGACCCGCGGAAGCCCTGGCGATCAGCCCCTGGCCGGCGGACATGGGGCCGCTGAAGAATGCAGCCGTCGAGAAACAGATAGGGATCGTTCAGGAAGTCGTGCGGGCGATTCGTGATATCCGAAGCCAGTACAACATCGCACCGAAGGCGAAGCTCACCGCCTCGGCCAACGCCCCCAAGGCACTGGCCGATATGCTCAATGCGAACGGCGACCTTGTCTGCCAGATGTCGGGGTTGGAGCGTTTCGAGGCGGGAGAGAAGATCGCCAAACCGAACAACGCAGCCACGGCTATAGTAGAAGAGACGCAGGTATACGTGCACGATGTGATCGATCCCGAGGCGGAACGCGCTCGGCTCGAAAAGCAGAAGCAGGAGATCGAGCAGGCCAACAAAGCGGTCGAAAGCAAGCTGGCCAACGAGAATTTCGTGACGAAGGCCAAGCCCGAGGTGGTCGCGCAGGCGAGAGAGAGATTCGAGCAGCTTCAGGAGCAGTTGCAGGCCGTCGAGAGGCACTTGGCCGAACTCGACCGTTGAGACCCACAAGGGGAACGGAAATGGAAGTGGAAGTCGAACTGTCGCGGATCATTATCAACGAGACCTCCGACCAGCAGATCATCGTGCTGAAGGAGCGCAAGGGCACACGCGGTTTCCCGATTGTGATCGGCATCGTGGAGATTTTCGCCATCGATCGCCGGCTCAAGGGGATCAAGCCGCCCCGGCCCATGACGCACGACCTGTTAGCCAGCGTCATCGAGCATCTCGGCGCGAAAGTCGATCGCATCGTGATCGACGATCTCCGCAATCATACGTTCTTCGCCAAGATTCACCTGAGCATCGACGGACGCGCGATCCAGGTCGATTCCCGACCGTCCGACGCGATCGCGCTGTGCGCAGCGATCGACGCCCCTATTTTTGTGGCTGAGCACGTTTTCGATCTGACGAATCAGTGAAGAACGTGGCGACAATCAGCAGGCCGACCGCGACGCAAAGCATTGCGTCCGCCACGTTGAACGTATGCCAGTGCCTGCCGGGCCAGTACACCACGTCGATAAAGTCGCGGACCCGCCCGTCGTTGAAGAGCCTGTCCCACAGATTGCCGCCCACTCCCGCCGCAAAGAGCCCCAACGCAACCTGAACGGCGCGCTGCCTGGCCCCACCAAAGAGAAACACGCCGAAGATCACGACCAGAGCGACCGCGGAGACCACCACTAATAACATCTGCCAACCCGAGGCGATTCCGAAGGCTGCCCCGTCGTTCAATGCTCTTCTAAAGGTTACGAGCCCATCAATGATCCGGGCGCAGTACTCGGGCGGCTTATTCTCGAGCCACGCGAACACAGCCTGTTTCGTCCACAGATCCAGCGTCAGGCCGAGGACGAGGATGGGCCAGAAGATCACATGTGCGGCCGGATCGGGCAGCTCCGCTTTGCAGCGGCTCACCCATCGGCTATTTGAAACGGTCTGAGCGGTGCTTTCCTGATTCGGTGTCTGCATGGCTCTAATAGCTCGATCCCTGCAATGAATCCTGTGGTTTTGAATGCTCCCGGATCAGCTTCTCCAGCGTTTGGCGTTTGGGCTGGTCGGGCTCGATGACGAGAGACTGCCGCCAATGGCGCACCGCCGTAACCTTCCAGCGGACATCGCCCGTCTGGCGCGCCTTGAGCATATAGGCGACGCCCAGGCCGCGATGCGCCTCCCAGTCCCTGTTGTTGAGATCGATCGCTCTCTGGTACATCTGTATCGCCCGATCCGTATCCCCAAGTTTGGCGGAACAGTATCCGAGATGGCGAAAGGCGGCGCCGTCGGCCGGCCGCATCTGCGTCACCGAAACCAGGACCTGCCGGGCCCTGTCGTACTGCTCGGCCTTCATGTACGCTACGCCCAGAGGCAGCAGCACGTTCGGATCGTTGCCGTCCAGCGCCAGCAACTGCCTGTACACCTGAATCGCCCGCTCGTAGCCCTCTTGCCCTTCGTAGATGCGGGCCAGCAGCGGCAGAACCTCTCGCGGCTTCTCGCCCATCTCCTCGGCCCGCTCACCGTACGTCTGCGCTCGAACGAGCTGCCCTGCCTTCAGATAGCACCCGGCGGCTCCCATCAGGGCCTCCAGGCTGTCCGGATCGAGTTCCGCAGCCCGGGCATACGCCGCAGCGGCCTGCGCGTATTTCTCCAGCTTCTCGGACGTCCTGGCAAGCTCCAGATGGTTCTCAAGCGACCAGGGATCCAGCTTTGCCGCCTGCCGGAACGCGGCCAACGCCCGCTCGTGGTTTCCGAGCGTCCGGTGGGCCTTGCCCAGTTCCACGTACGCCAGGGTCAGGCCCGGGTCGGCCGCCACAGCCGCGTTCAACTTCTCGACGGCTAATTTATCCTGCCCCAACTCGCGAAGCGCCACGGCATCCACGTAGAGGTCCACCGCTGGCTTCCGGTCGGGGCACCCTGGGAGCAGGCAAAAACCCACCAGCAGGGCCTTCCACCATGCCGCGATCGCCGTATTCCTTCCCTCGGACACCGATCAGTTGCCTTTCAGAGCGAAGTGGATGCCCCACCACACTGTCCGCGTCGGCCGCTGTACTCCAAGCCGACCGCAGGATTATACCAAAGCCCTATGGACCACGAAAGCCCCCCGGCCCGCCCTGCCCCTATATCGGCGAAGGGCGGGCAAACATTTGACAGGTCCGATGCGTGTTACTATGATGTGGCACTCATGGATCGTCCGGCGGGACCTGGCTGCGCCTCGCCCCTGATGCTATTGTTTGAAAGGCATGTTCTACATGACGAAAGAGAAGATCGCGCCGAAGAAAAGGCCATGCGTTCTCATCATACGCGACGGTTGGGGTCACAACCCGGACCCGAATGAGGATCCGTACAATGCCATCCGGAGGGCCCATGTCCCGACGGACGATATGCTGATGGCCCAGTATCCCCACTGCCTGATCCACACGTACGGCGAATACGTCGGGCTGCCGGAGGGGACCATGGGCAACAGCGAGGTCGGCCACCAGAACATCGGGGCCGGGCGCATCGTGCCGCAGGAGTCGGTCCGCCTCACCCATGCGATCCGAGACGGCTCTTTCTTCACGAACGAGCAATTCCTGAAACTCATCGATTTCGTCAAGGAGCACAAGGGCAAGGTGCACTTCATGGGCTTGTGCAGTGACATCGGCGTGCACTCGCTCCTTGGCCACCTCTACGGCTTGCTCGAACTGGCCAAGCGCAACGACCTGAAGGACGTCTTCATTCACGCCTTTACCGACGGGCGTGACTCTCCGCCCGACAGCGGGCACGGATACGTCACCGAAGTGGAGAAGAAGGCCGCCGAGATCGGGGTGGGCCGGGTTGCCACGGTGATGGGCCGGTTCTACGCGATGGACCGGGACAGCCGCTGGGACCGGGTGCAAAAGGCGTATGAATGCCTGCGATTCGGCAAAGGCCTCAAGGCCCGCAGCGCCGACGAAGCGATCGAGAGCAGCTATGAGAAAGAGATCACGGATGAGTTCATTGAGCCGACGGCGATTGTACACGAGGAGAATGAGCCCATCGCAACGATTGACGACGGTGACGGCGTTGTGTTCTTCAACTTCCGCGGCGACCGCCCGCGGGAGCTGACACGTGTCTTCGTGGATCCCGATTTCAAGGAGTTCCCGAGGACGGTCAAGCCGAACGTGTACCTCGTCTGCCTGACCGAGTACGATGCGACCATCCCCGCCCCGGTGGCCTTCCCGAAACGGGCGAAGATGAAGAACATCCTCGCCGCATACTGGAGTTCCCTGGGGCTCAAGCAGTTCCGCTGCGCCGAGACGGAGAAGTACGCCCACGTAACGTTCTTCTTCAACGACTATACGGAAAAACCGTTCAAGGGCGAGGACCGGCAGATCGTCCCATCGCCGAAGGTTCGGACGTACGACCTGAAGCCCGAGATGAGCGCCTACGAGGTGACGAACGTCGTGCTCGAACGGCTGGATTCCGACAAGTACGACGTCATGGTCATCAACTTCGCAAATCCCGACATGGTGGGGCACACCGGCGATCTGGCGGCGGCGATCAAGGCGGCCGAGACGGTAGACGAGTGCGTAGGCAAAGTGCTCGACAAGGTCGCGAGTATGGGCGGGGCCGCCATCGTCACAGCCGACCACGGCAATTTCGAGAAGATGATCGATGGGTCTCCGGACAGTCCGCACACGGCCCATACGGTGGGTGACGTCCCGCTGGTGATCTTCGACGACCGCCACAAGGGCAAGAAGCTGCGAGAAGTCGGCACGCTGGCCGACATCGGCCCGACGCTGCTGGAGGTCATGGGACTGCCGCAGCCCGAGGAAATGACCGGGCGCAGCCTGCTCCAGGAATAGAGCACCCGGACGCCAAGATCCCGTTCTTCGACGAGAAGAGCCGCTCCAGAGCCAAGCGGGCCGTCGCGCACCCTCGGCTACGATCTGTTCGCATCAGCGACGAGTGCTACATCATTGGACGATTGAGATTGGAACAGACGTATGGGTCGAATCGTTCTCCTTGACCGGAACATGGTGAATCTGATCGCTGCGGGCGAAGTCATCGAGCGTCCGGCAAGCGTGGTCAAGGAGTTGGTGGAGAACAGTATCGATGCGGGCGCGACGGCCATCACGGTGACCGTCGAAGACGGAGGCCTCAAGCTCATTGCCGTCACCGATAACGGCGCCGGCATGGATGCCGAGGACCTCGCCGCCGCCTTCGAATCCCATGCAACGAGCAAGATCAAGGACGCGGCCGACCTCCATCAGATTGCGACGCTCGGGTTCCGGGGCGAGGCACTGGCCAGTATCGCCTCCATCGCCCAGGTACGTGCCGTCAGCCGGACACGCGATGCGGACCAGGCACACTGCCTCGAAATCGATTGCGGCGACAAAGACGCCGTCACCCCGTGCAGCGGCGACTTCGGCACGACGATCCTGGTCCGCGATCTCTTCTACAAGACACCGGCACGGCGCAAGTTCCTGCGGACCGCCAACACGGAGCTCGGCCACATCAGCGAGCAGTTCGCCAGAATCGCATTGCCGCAGGGAGGCCTCGACCTGACGCTCATTCACAACGGCAGAGAACTGCATCGGCTCTCGAAAACCGGCAGTCTCAAGGAACGCGTCGGCCAGCTTTTCCCCATGCTGCTGTCCGATTCCGGCACCGGCCTGATTGAAACGGAAAGCAATGAGAAGGGGATCCGCATCCGCGCCCTGCTCGGCATGCCGAGCATTTCCCGAACGAGCAACCGGTTCCAGCACACGTTCCTGAACGGCCGATTCATCCGCGACAAGTTCATCTCGCACGCGATCAAAGAGGCGTACCGGGGGCTGCTGGAGGCGAACCGCTTCCCCGTCGTCTTCCTGTTCATGGAGATGCCCTGCGCCGACTACGACGTGAACGTGCATCCGACCAAGATCGAGGTGCGCTTCTATAATGCCAATCTGGTCCATTCGCAGGTCCTCGGCGTGCTTCGCGAGCGCCTTCTCGGCATCGATCTGAGCACGCCCGCTCACCTGCCGCCGAGACGGCCAGGCCCGACGGATGAAAACGGCGTGAGCCGCGAGTTGCGACGGCAGCAGATCGCCGAGGCCATGGCCGACTTCTTTCAGAAGCACCGCCCGACTCACCGGCAGCAGCAGTTCGACCTGCGCGGCAGCGCTGCCGACCGCAGGCAGCCGAGCCATGATAGGATGCCGATGGCCGAACCGGCGGCGGCGCTGCCGCCCGAGATGCAGGACAACCGGTACCTGCAAATCCACGACAGCTATATCATCGAGCAGACGGACGACGGCTTCGTCATCATCGACCAGCACGCGCTGCACGAGCGCATGCTCTACGAAACACTGCATCGACGGCTGCAGCGGGAGAGTCTCGAATCACAAAGGCTGCTCCTGCCGGAGAGCTTCGAGGTGACCGACGCCCAGGCGAGCGCCATCGAGGGCCATGCCGATCTGCTGGGGCGGCTGGGGATCGAGCTGACGGCGTTCGGTCCGAGGGCATACGCCGTGCAGACCTTCCCGACCCTGCTGGCAAACGTCTCGCCGGTCGAATTCGTGCAGGACCTTATCGACCTGCTCGTCGAGCGAGGGAACGCCGTGGGAGCCAATGACCTCCTCGATGATATCCTGAACATGACGGCCTGCAAGGCGGCCATCAAAGCCGGCCAGAAGCTCAGCGACGACGAGATCCGGCAACTGCTCGCCGACCGCGAACGGTTCGAATCGACGAGCCGGTGCCCACACGGCCGGCCCACGACGATCAAATTCTCCATCAACGAGCTCGAAAAACAGTTCAAGAGGACCTGATGACGAAATGGTGGCTCCTGCTGGCGGCGCTTGCACTGTGGCTCGTCTCGGGCTACGCCCTCGTGCGACCGCAGGAGGCGGACGCAGAGCCAGGGCCCGGGGACCGGCAGGGGCCGGACCGTATCGTCTCGTTGGCGCCGAATCTCACGGAAATCCTTTTCGCTCTCGGGCTCGGCGAGAAAGTGGTCGGCGTGACGCAGGACAGTGACTACCCCCCTGCCGCCGCGGACAAGCCGAAGGTCGGGAGTTTCTGGCAGCCGAGCGTCGAGGCCGTCATCGCCACCCGGCCCGACCTCATTGTGACCCTGGCCTTCGAGCAGCAGAAGGACCTCGCGCGAAGACTTGGCCGTATGGGCTATGATCGCCTGGTTGTCGATATCGAGAGCGTCGGCGATCTCTTTCGCGCCATCGACGCCGTCGGACAGGCTGCGGGCGCGGAGGCAGAGGCGCGAGAATTAAGCCAGAGCATCCGTGAGGAAGTGCGCCGCGTGCGAACGGCAACAGCCGACGCGCGCAGAGTGAAAGTCCTCTGGGTCGTCCAGCGCGAGCCGCTTCGCGTCGCCGGACGGGACACGTTCATCAATGAGATGATCGAGCTGGCGGGCGGAGAAAATGCCATTGGCGCGACGCTCTACAAGTACCCGCCCATCGGGGCCGAAGAAGTCATCGCGACCGGCCCGGAGGTCATCATCGAGCCGGCAATGGCACAGGATGCGACCGAGTCGCGCGGGCAGGCGCTGTCCTACTGGCGCAGATTCACGAACGTCCCGGCCGTGCGCGATGAACGCATCTGCGTCATCGACGGCGACCTCGTTTCCCGCCTCGGCCCGAGATTGCCGGCGGGGATCGAAGCCATCGCAAAATGCCTTCGACCCGAATTGTTCGGAGAATAACAGCATGCATCCGCCCCTCGCGCCAGGAACACTGCTGTTGAGAATAGCCATCGCGGCCCTGCTGCTGGTGCTGGTCATGTTCCTGTGCTCGCTGACCGGACCCCAGGCCATCTCACTCAAGGCGGCTCTGAGCGGACCGGCGAGCCCCGCGATCCCGAACCCCGACTATGAAATCCTCGTGCGGGTCCGCATCCCGCGGGTCATCCTCGCGGCCCTGGTCGGAGCGGCCCTGGCCGCCGCCGGCGTGACCTTCCAGGCGCTGCTGCGCAATTCGCTGGCGGACCCCTATATCCTCGGCATCTCCAGCGGCGCCGGCCTCGGCGCCATCCTCGCGGTCATCAGCGGTTTCGGCTGGACACTCTGGGGCCGGTCCCCGATCGCCGTATTCGCCTTCCTCGGGGCCCTGGGGACCGTATGGCTGGTCTGGGGAGTCGGCCGCATCACCGGCAGGCACCATGTCACGGGCTTGCTCCTGGCGGGGGTCGTCGTCAATGCGTTCCTCTCCGCCGTGATTCTGTTCCTGGTCTCCATCGCCCGGAGTCAGCAGTTCTATGCCACCATGTTCTGGCTGATGGGCAACATGACGGAGGAGGATTTCCACGTCCTCTGGATCGGCGGCGGTTGCATCACCGCCGGCATCGTCGCCCTGTTCTTTCTCAGTCCGCAGCTCAACGCCATCAGCATCGGTCACCGCGATGCCAGGAGCATCGGGATTGCGGTCGAGAGGGTTGAAATCGCGGCCTTCGCCGTCTCGGCGCTCATCACCGCCGTCGCGGTCAGCCTGAGCGGGCTCATCGGCTTCGTGGGCCTGGTCGTCCCGCACGCCGTTCGCCTCGTATTCGGGCCCGACCATCGTCAGTTGCTGCCCCTGAGCAGCCTGGTCGGGGCCATGTTCCTGGTGGTGGCCGATACCGCCGCCCGCGTGGTCGTAGCCCCCGCCCAGTTGCCGGTGGGAGTCGTTACGGCGATGATCGGCGGGCCGTTCTTTCTGATCCTCCTAATCAGGTACAGCAGAAAGGTGTACTCGCCCGCATGACATCGGCAATCCAGATCGAACACGTGACCTTCGGCTACGGTCGGGACAAACCGATCCTGCGGGATATCAGCTTCGCGGTTCGGACCGGCACGTTCCTCGCCGTCGCCGGGCCGAATGGAGCGGGCAAGAGCACATTGCTCAACATTCTTGCAGGCACCTTGACGCCGCAATCCGGCACGGTCCTGCTGGACGCAGCCAATCTCCGGTCCTATGGGGTGCATGAGATCGCCCGGAAAGTCGCCGTGGTGCGACAGGAATTCGTCCCGGCCTTCGGGTTCTCCGTCCTGGAGACGGTCCTGATGGCGAGAACGCCCTACTACGGTCGCTTCGGCTTCGAGACCCGGGCCGACCGCGAGATTGCGGCACAAGCGCTGGAGTTGACCGATACGGCCCGGTTCGCCTCACGGCCGCTGGCCAACCTCAGTGCGGGCGAGCGGCAGCGCGTGTTCATCGCGAGGGCCCTGGCGCAGGATACGCCCACTCTGCTACTCGATGAGCCGACGTCGTTCCTCGATTTCAGGCACCAGGTCAGAATCTACGACCTGTTGAAATCCATCCAGCGTGATAAGGGCACGACCATCGTGGCGGTGACGCACGACATCAATCTGGCAGCCCAATACTGCGATGAAGCGTTGCTGCTGTACGGGTTTGCCGAATCGCCCGATGCGGCGGGAAGCGGGCGTTCTGCAAAGCCCCCCCATTATTGCATCGGCGAAGTCTCCGACGTACTGGCGCCGGAAGCGGTCGAACGCGCCTTCAAGGTCCGCGTGTTTTCAGGCGTGGTGGGTCGGGAAAGATTCCTGCTGCCGCTGGGAGCCATGGCCAAGGATACCGACCGCTCCGGCCCAAAGCCGGCGGGACCGGCCGCGGAGAGGGAGCGCACGTAAGCCTTTCATAGAAAAGCACTTAGAGCCGCACCATCACACAACGAACTGCGGCGGCGCACGCGTAATATTTCATGCTCCCAGGCATTTCCCAGCAAAATTTGGCTACCGCATAGCACCCGGGCATGGTATAATACACAGTTCTATAGGTATCGTCCTTTAGTCACGGTAAGAGGTGGATGCGGAAGTGGCAGAGAAACGCAAGAAAACGTCCAAGAAGACCAGCAAGACGAGCAAGAAACGAACGCCCAAGGCACGTCTGCGTGCCGTCGACGTCAAGCACTTCAGGGATATGCTGCTCCAAAAACGAAGGGAAATCCTGCAGAATGTCTTTGAGATCGAGGGGGAAACCCTCCGGAAATCAAGGCTTGACGCGAGCGGCGATCTCTCCAGCATGCCGATCCACATGGCGGACCTGGGTACGGATAACTACGAGCAGGAGTTCTCTCTCGGATTGATGGATGGTGAACGAAGACTCCTGGTGGAAATCGACGAGGCCCTGGCCCGCGTCGAGAACAAGACCTATGGGATTTGCGAGGGCACAGGTAAACCAATCGCCAAAGCGAGGCTCGAGGCTCAGCCCTGGGCCCGGTATTCCATCGAGTACGCACGGATGCTCGAAGAGGGCCTCGTGGAGCGGGGCGAGTAGCGGCGGGCTGGTTGCGAGCGTCCGCCCTGGGACATCAGAACCGGTGCTATCCCGGGTGGATGGGCTGGATGTAGCAGAGGGTGGGACACGATAACGTATGTACGCAGACGTCATATCCCGCATTTCGATGCGGCTGACTGTTTAGAGGATCGCCGGGATACTCGGATGGGAGACCGAGAACACATCGACAAGAGCCAATCACGGCAGCAAGGGGGGTTCATGTGCCCGATCTGCAAGCATTGGGTGACCAGATCCCAGCAGGAGCCGTCGAAGCTGCCAAAGTTCTTTCCCTTTTGCTCGGAACGATGTAAACTCATCGACCTGGGAGCCTGGTTGGATGCCGAATACAGAATCGCCGCCAAGCCAGACGAAGAATCGGAGCCGGCTCTCGATGAACCTTCCCCGGATTGAGAACGCCAGGAAGTGCCGTTGCCGGGCAGAATCCTGTGGACGACGAATCCACCGCAGAGTAACATGCTGTGGACCGAAGCGGTCGGTCACGCTGAACGGTAAAGCGGAGTTGTGCTTTTGAAAGGAGGCCGTATGGTTGACGAGAAAGAGCCTGTACTACCCCTTGGCAACTTTCTTTTCCCCGCGATCTTTCGCTCCTTCCGCATGGCCATCCAGCCATCGAAGCTGCTCCTGGCGTTCGCTGCATTGACCGTGATTTGCCTGGTGGGCTGGGTCATGGATCTTAACCCGACCGTGGCTGTCATGGACGCCCCCGCCTTTCGCGCCGGCTCAGATATCGGTGCCCTGCCGACCCCAGCGAGCACAGGCCGGATCACGGAACTCGATGTATACGTCTCGCCGGGAGATTCTGATGCGAGCGTGATTGCCTTCCGGCAAACGGGGAACGCCCGCACGGGCGTCTTTGCCACGCTGTGGGACTTCGGCGCCCGCCAGTTCCATACGGCGCTGTACGCCATCTTTGCACTCGATATCTCGATCGTTGTCCCGAGCGTTGTCCAGAGTGTCGTCCACTGCATCGAGGCATTGATCTGGGCGTTCAGGTACCACGTCATCTACAGCATCATCTTCTTCGCGGTCGTCGTTGTTGTGGTGTCGCTGGCCGCCGGTGCGATCTGCCGGATTGCCGCGATGCAGTTCGCTCGCGGGGAAAAACCGGGTCTCACACAGGCCGTCCGTTTCGGCATCAGGAAATTCACCGCAGTGCTCGCGGCCCCAATTACGCCGATCGCCGTCATCGTCGTCATCGGCCTGTTCATCGTTGGGCTCGGTTTGGTGGGCAACATTCCCTTCGTCGGAGAGTTGCTCGCGGGACTGTTTCTGCCGCTGGCCCTGATTGCCGGTTTCTTCATCTCGGTCGTACTCATTGGCACCGTTGCCGGCCTGAACCTGATGGCGCCGGCCATCGCCTACGAGGATTCCGACTGCTTCGACGCCGTCAGTCGGTCGTTCAGTTATGTCTATGCCAAACCCTGGCGGATGGGCTTCTATACCGTCGTGGCCGTCCTCTACGGGGCGATCTGCTACGTCTTCGTGCGGTTCTTCGCCTTCCTACTGCTTTGGGGCGTATACCGCTTCCTGGAAGTTGGCTTTCTGGGTGACAATCTCAAGCTGCATGCGATCTGGCCGGAGCCGACCTTCGCCGAGTTCGCGGGAGCTGCCGGGTCTGCCCCCGAGACAGGTTCCCTGTGGCTCGGGGCCCTGCTGATCCGCCTGTGGGTGCTTGTGATCGTCGGGGTGATGGTCTCGTTCCTCATCAGCTTCTATTTCTCGGCCCACACGGTCATTTACGCCCTGATACGCAACCGCGTGGATCACACGCCGCTGGACGAGGTCTACCTGTACTCCGAAGAGGCGGCTGTTGAGCCGGCGCGGCCGGAGACGGTCCCCGAGCCGACCCCCGCCGAGCCAGAGCAGGAAGCGGCAGAGAAACCCCAGGAGCGCCCGGAAACGTCCGAATAAACGGCTGGCGCCGGGCCTCGCACGAGCGAAGCTCACACGATAAGCCGCCCGGCCGAACTCAACTGCGCTGCACGATCTGCCGATGATATGCACAGGGTCGTTTGACGGCTGCTAACTTCCCTCTATATTTACAGTTGCGTTCCATGAGAAAGCCAGCCACGATACCGGGGACTTATGTCAGAGCGACACGTTGAGACCGACACGCCGGGCAGCGGCAGCCCACACCGGCGTCTCCCGGCATCTCCCGCGAGCTTCCTGCTGACGTTCCGAAAGCCCCTGATCATCCTCGCGCACGTCCTCGCTTTTGCTGTCTCCCTCATGTTCGCATTTCTCGTGGCGAACAACATGCAGTTCAGACGGGAGTGGCTCGCCGAACAGTATCCCTTCCTGCTGCTGTTCTTCCTCGCAGTCAAGCTGCCTGCCTTTGCCCTGTTCAAGCAGTATCGCGGCTGGTGGCGTTACGTGAGCATCTCCGATCTGCTCGGCATCCTCCGGGCCTCGCTGGTCAGCACGCTGATCATCGTGGCCATCTGGTTCACTGTGATCCTGCAGATCCCGACCGTGCGACGCGCGTTGCCGCCGGGCATCACCGCCGTGAGCCAGGGAGTCTTCATGGCCGACTTGTTCGGCACGATCCTGCTGCCCGCCGGCCTGCGAATGATCATTCGACTCTACCACGAGGAATTCCGCACGACCGAGAGCCACCGGCTCAAACGCTTCCTGATCGTGGGCGCGGGCAACGCCGGGGAGGCCCTGCTCCGGGAGATCCATCGGATGCCCGTCGCGCAATACGACGTCGTTGGATTCATCGACGACGACCCCGTCAAACAGGGCACCGACATCCACGGCATCCCCGTGCTGGGACCGGTCGAACGGCTGCCGGAGATTTGTGAAGACCGCAATATTGAAGAGATCGCCATCGCCATGCCTTCGGCCACGCATCAACAACTCCGTCGGGTGATCCAGGTCTGCGGGGGAACCAAGATTCGCTTCCGCACCGTCCCTTCCATCACCGACATCGCCTCCGGCAAGTTGCGCGTCTCCCAGATCCGAGATGTCGATATCAACGACCTGCTCGGACGAGCAGTCGTTCGGCTCGATCTGCATCAAATCGAGGCCTTTGCCAGAGACAAGACGATCCTGGTCACGGGCGCCGGCGGGTCGATCGGCTCGGAGATGTGCCGCCAGATCTGCCAATTCGAGCCGAAGCTCCTGCTGCTCATCGAGCAGGCGGAGAACCCGCTGTTCTACGTCGAGCGCGACCTGCGCCGGCAGTTCCCCCGTGTTCCGACGAAGCCGCTCGTCTGCAACATCACCGACAGGGCGCGCGTCGAGGAGATCTTCACACAGTACAGGCCCCAGGTCGTCATCCACGCGGCGGCGCACAAGCACGTCCCGCTGATGGAGCTCAATTCCGGTGAGGCCGTCAAGAACAACGTCCTGGGCACACAGACCGTCGCTGATGCGGCGGACCGGCACCACGCCGCTAATTTCGTCATGATCAGCACCGACAAGGCCGTCAACCCGACGAGCATGATGGGCTCGTCCAAGCGCATCGCAGAGATGTACATCCAGGACCTCGGCAAGACCAGCAGGACGCATTTCGTCACCGTCCGCTTCGGCAACGTCCTCGGCTCGGAGGGCTCCGTCGTGCCGATCTTCAAGAAGCAGATCGCTGAGGGCGGACCCGTCACGGTCACGCATCCGCAGATGAAACGGTACTTCATGACGATCCCGGAGGCCAGCCAGCTCGTCCTCCAAGCCGCCACCATGGGCAAAGGCGGCGAGATCTTCGTTCTCGATATGGGTGAGCCGGTAAAGATCCTGGACCTGGCCAAGGAATTGATCACGCTCAGCGGCTTTCGTCCCGGCGAGGACATTGAAATCGAGTTCGCCGGCCCCCGCCCGGGCGAAAAGCTCTTCGAGGAGCTCCGGATCGAAGGCGAGGACATGCAGCGCACCGGTCATCCCAAGATCAGCATCTGGAAGAACATCCCGATGGACCGCGCCGGACTCCGGGCCGGCATCGCCGAACTGCTGGCCATCGCCGGGGGGAGCGACCCAGCCGCCCTGGCCCGCAAGATCAAGGAACTCGTGCCCGAGTACAACGGCGCCGGCAACGCCCTGCATGCGTCATGACCCCAGCCCCGCGAGCGACTCATCCGGCCATAAGACCGAACACGGCTGGTACGCAGTCACACTGACACCGATGACCGAATTCCTCCCAGGGCGTCACCGCCCGCAAGCGTCCTATCGGCCGGCCCCCCGCCTTGCCGCTGAGACGCATCGGCAGTCGACAGCCAACGATTCATAGCCAACAAGAAAAACCTCATTGGGTTCTTGCGGACTTTCCCCTGGATAGGCATTCCGGCCCTTCGGGCCGGGAGTGTTTCGCTTTGGGGCCACCAGCATGAGGATGTGCGCAGCACACCCAGGCCGGCGCCGGGCTCGACCGTTTGCCATGCTGGAGGCCTCAAAGCGGCAAACTCCCTCGGCGCGGCCACTTTGGGCGTGTCTCTGTGGGCCTGTAACCTCGACCACGCGATTCGCGGCCACTACCTTCGGGGATCGCTTGCCGCGACGGGTTTCGCTCTGGATGTCCTGACGTCTTTGCTCCCCGAAACCCACAATGTACGCAAAGACCGGATGAGCCAAAAAAGAGAGCCGCTCAACTGAGCGGCTCGCCGGAAGGAGTATCGTCTGCAACAATGGGGGAGTATTCTTAGAGGTGTCCGTTACCTCCGGGCGTCTCATCGGACATGTACGGACTCGGTTCCGTATGCTCCCGCGGATGGGCGTTCTCGTACACTTCCTTCAGCTTCCTGGTTGTCAGGTGCGTGTACACCTGAGTCGTCGAAAGCGATTGATGGCCCAGCAGTTCCTGAACGCTGCGCAGGTCCGCCCCGTTGTTGAGCATGTGCGTGGCGAAGCTGTGCCGCAGCGTGTGCGGGCTGATCGCCGGGTCCAGTCCCGCCATCTTCAGGTACTTGTCCATCTTGCGCCGTACGCTTCGCGTGCTCAGTCGCTGCCCGTGCTTGTTCACGAACAGCACCTTCGAGTCGAAGTGGCTGTTGCTCTGCGCGCGTTTGTTGCGGAACTCCATGTAATGCTGGATCGCCTGCAGCGCCGACGAACTGATCGGCGCGATCCTCTCCTTCTTGCCCTTGCCGCGGATATGGATGACTTCACTCAGGAAATCGATGTCGTCCATGTTCAGGCCCACCAGCTCGCTGACGCGGATACCGGTGCTGTAAAGCGTTTCGAGGATGGCCCGGTCCCGCGCGCCCAGCCAGGACTCCGTCGAGGGCGTGTCGAGGAGACGTTTGATTTCCTCGTACTCCAGGAATCGCGGCAGCTTCTTGTCCTGCTTCGGCGTCCGAATCGCGATGAGCGGATTGACGCTGCAGCGATTCGTCTTCACGAGGAACTTGTAGAAGCTGCGGAGCGTGGCCAGCTTGCGGGCGACGGTGGCCTTCGAATAGCCCTTGTCATTCAGGTGGGTCAGGTACGCCCGCGCGTCGTTGACGTCGACCGTCAGCAGGCGCTGATCGACCTCCTGCTCGACCCGCGTGGCCACGGCTGTCGCCGCCCCGCCGTCCTGATGGCCCAGTGACAACGGGTCCGAAGGTGCGCCGTCCGAACCGGCGAACAGGAACCCGGTGAACTGCGTCAGGTCGGCCCCATAGCACTTGGCCGTGTGCTCCGAGAACCGCTTCTCAAACTTCAGATAGTGCAAGAACTGTTCGATTACTGCGCTGCCTTCTTCCATAGTCCACCTACCTATCTGATCTATCGGCATCATCGATCACCTTTTCGTTTCCAATCAGCATCCATATCACGAGACCCGATCCTGCGAATACGCATCGCACGGGCTATGATGTCGTCCTAACGTCCGCGTTCTTCTCAAGAAGCTGCTCGGCGCAGCCAATCAGGCTTTGTGTGAGCTTAAAACTGATGACCGCCGCATCGAACCAGTCGAAGTCCGTCCGCCGGTCTTTGACCTGGTCGATCAGGGCATCGAGAAGCTCATCCTCCCGCCCATGCTCATAGCGGAAGATGTACTTCTCGGCCCCCTTGTTCAGAACGAGCTGTCGCTGCGGTCTATTCATTTTGATGCCTTGTCGCGGGCCGTTTCGGAAGGGCCGGTCCGGCCCGTGGTGCGTTCGCTCACGCTTTCAGGACCCACGGACCGCTTCAACATGCCTTGTCGAAACGCCACAACGCTTTTATCGGCCAATGGAGCGTGCGGCTTTACAAAATATGGACCTTCCTCCAGGCCATTATGCGATCCCCGCCCGGCACAGCGTGTCATTGGCGGCGGTCCAACGCCCCGGGAAATGCGCACACGTGAAGGCTCTCAGCGCGCCTCCGGTCGCATGTGAAAATAGGTGATACCCCCCTGCTGCTCGGACCGGATGACCCCCGATTCCAGAAGGCAGGTCACGTGCTTGACGGCTTCATTCCGGTTCATTCCGAGGCCGGTGCTGATGTCCTCAATGGAGCATGGCCGACGTTTCAGCATTGATATGATGTCTGCTTCGGCTCGCTTCTCGTGACGATCGCTCAATCCCGCCGGCGCCTCTCCGATCACTTCGCAGTGATCCCCGATCTGCCGGGCGATTGCATCCAGCGTCTCGCGCGGTACGGCCCGGACCCCCCGCTCGGCGGGAGGCCGAACCGCGGTGTTCAGGTGAACCTTGTCCGGCCGAATTCGCCGAATCAAGTTCCGGATTTTTTTGATTTGCTCCGTGTCTGTATTCACATCGCCGATCAGAAAGACCTCCAGCCAGATCTGTCCCGAAAACTCCCGCCGGAATTGCTCCAAACCGGAAACCAGCTTTTCAATAGTAATATCGCCGGCCGGCCGGTTCACCGCCTCGAAAACGGCCGCGTCGCCGGCATCCAACGACGGGACCACCACATCGGCCTTCGCACATTCCGCTCGAACGTCCGCGCGGTAGAGCAGTGTGCCATTTGTCAGAATCACCACCGGAATATCCGTACAAGTACGTATGCCGTCGACCAGATCGCCGAGCCGGCAGTTCAGCGTGGGTTCGCCTGAACCACCGACGGTGATATAGTCGGCTTTGACTCCGGCCTGCACTTTCTCCCGGAGTTCGGACAAGACGGCCGCAATATCAACAAAATCCCGGCGGTCTGTACTCTTCTCGGTGGTCTTGCCAAGCTGGCAGTACACGCAGTCGAGCGTGCAGATTTTTGCGGGGACAATATCAACGCCGAGACTGAGACCCAATCGGCGAGACGGCACCGGGCCGTACGTGTAGGCTGTCTGTCTATTCTTTCTTGCGTCCATGAACGATCTCGAAGATTCCACTGCAAACTCGGACGAGCTCTTCCAGCCAATCGAGAGGCAAGATCGACGCGGCATCGGAGAGGGCCTTGTCCGGCTCGGGGTGGACCTCGAGGAACAGGCCGTTGGCCCCCGCCGCCACGGCCGCTCGCGCCAGCAGAGGCGCCATCTCCCGCCGGCCGCCGCTGGCGGCGCCCAGCCCGCCCGGCTGCTGAGTGCTGTGCGTCGCATCGAACACCACCGGACAACCGAACTGCTGCATCACGGCGATGCCCGTCATATCGTTGACCAGCCGGTTGTAGCCGAAAAACGTCCCCCGCTCCGTCAGGATTACCTTGTCGTTCTTACAGGCGCGGATTTTCTCGACGACGTTCCCCATCTCGGTCGGCGAGAGGAATTGGCCCTTTTTGACACTGATAGGGCGGCCCGTCTCGGCACACGCACAGAGCAGGTCCGTCTGCCGGCATAGAAAAGCGGGGACTTGCAGACAATCCACGGTCTTAGCCACCTCGGCCGCCTGGGCCGGCTCGTGCACGTCCGTCATCACGGGCAGACCGCTGGCGGTGCGAACCTTGGCCAAAATCTCCATACCCTTGGCCAGCCCGGGCCCACGATAGCTCGAAATGCTGCTGCGATTCGCCTTGTCGAAGCTCGCTTTGAAAATCATGGGCGTGCGCGTGCGCTCGGAGATTTGCACCAGCCGCTCGGCGATCTCGAGACAGCCCTCCTCACTTTCAATCACGCATGGCCCCGCCATCAGGAACAGCGGAGCATCCAAACCGACCTTGACGCCACCAATCGCAAAATTCATCCTTGCCGTCACGATTGCAGAACTCACTTTCTCTATTCTTCAGCCGGACTCCCATCCGGCAGATAGACCTCACGAGCCTCCGATCCCAGCTCGGACAATCTCGCGTCGATCAGACACGCATAGCTGTCCATCGTGTGAGCGACATCAGAGAGCCCCAATACTCTCTGCACCTCTGCGATGGTCTGGGAATCAGGGCCTTCCACTTCCACGAAGACCCCCACCAGAGGCAACTCGTCGAGCGCCACCTCGCAGCCGTGCAGGTTCCAGAGACGACGCCTCTTGTTGAAGGCAAGGGCTTTGTCGTAGCCCAGCGCGCCGAGCAGCGATTCAATCGCCCCGGCGTCACTTACCTCAACCTCGACCTCAGGGCGCTTCTTGTAATCATCCGTTTCCTTCGGGCCCTTGTACGCCAGGATCAGCCGCTCGCGCGTGCCGCTCCGGTCACGGCGCAGTCGCAGACACCTGTCCGTCCGCGTCATTTCTCTATCCGGCGTATCGAAGTACGAATCCGTCTGGACCGTCTCGCGCAGGAAGGACGCCCCGCACTCGGCGAGCCTGCGCTCGACCTGCGGCAACGAATCCACCTTCAGCTTGGCCTCGATCTCCGCGTGCATAACGTGGCCGTCAAACGACGATATTCACCAGTCTCGATTTGATCACGATCACCTTCTTCGGCGTCTTGCCGTCCAGGGCGGCGACCACCTTCTCGCTGCCGAGCGCCTTGGCCTTGATCTGCTCTTCGCCCGTCTCGGCGGCCACGACGATCCGGTCACGGACCTTGCCGTTGACCTGAACCGCCAGCTCCACCTGCTTTTCTTTGGCCAACTCCTCGTCGTACGACGGCCACGGCTCGTGGGCAAGGCTCTCACCATGACCGAGTCGCTGCCAGAGTTCCTCCGCGATATGCGGAGCGAAGGGCGCCAAAATCAAAACGAATGGCTCGACCGCGCATCGCGGCCTGACCTCCCGCCGCGCCAGGTGATTGACGCAGATCATCATCGCACTGATCGCCGTGTTGAAACCGAACGTCTCGATGTCGCCGCCGACTTTCCGGATCGTCTGGTGCAGCAGCCGCAGCGTCTCTTCCTCCGGCTCCGCGTCCTGGATCGCCTTGTCCAGCTCACCCGTCTCCTCATCCACGATCATCCGCCACGTCTTCTGCAAGAAGCGGGACACCCCCTGCACGCCCTGCATGTTCCACGGCTTCATCGCTTCGAGCGGCCCCATGAACATCTCATAGAGTCGCATCGAGTCCGCGCCACAGTCCGCGATGACCTCGTCGGGATTCACCACGTTGCCGCGCGACTTGCTCATCTTCTGCCCGTCTTCGCCGAGGATCATGCCCTGGTTGATGAGCTTTTGGAACGGCTCGGTCGTGCTGACGTAACCGAGATCGTGGAGGACCTTGTGCCAGAACCGCGAATAGAGCAGGTGTAGCACGGCGTGCTCGGCCCCCCCGATATACAGGTCAACCGGCATCCAGTATTTCTCCTTCGCCGGGTCCCAACTCTGTTGCGCGTTGCGCGGATCGAGGTAGCGCAGGTAGTACCAGCAACTGCCCGCCCATTGTGGCATCGTGTTCGTCTCGCGGGTCGCCTTCGTCCCGTCCGGCAGCGTGACATTCAGCCAGTCGGTTGCTTTCGCCAGCGGCGAGTCGCCCGTTCCCGGCGGCCGGTAGTCTTCCACCTCGGGCAACATCAGCGGCAACTCATCTTCCGAAAGGGCAATGACCCGCCCGTCGGCCGTGTGGAGGATCGGGAATGGCTCGCCCCAGTAGCGCTGGCGGCTGAAGAGCCAATCGCGAAGCTTATAATTGATTGCCCGCTTGCCCTGTTCCCGCTCGGCCAGCCAAGCCGTAATCTTCTCCTTGAACTCCGGCGTCGGCAGACCATCGAACGCCCGGCTGTTCATGGCCTTGCCGTTGCCGACGAAACAGAGTTCCCCCCGCCTGACTTGCTCCGCCTCTTCGGAGTCCGCCGGTTCAACGACCGGGATGATCGGCAGACTGAACTTCGTCGCAAATTCGAAATCTCGCTCGTCGTGAGCCGGCACGGCCATGATGGCTCCCGTGCCGTAGCTGATCAGCACATAGTCGCTGATCCAGATCGGGATCTTTTCGTTATTCACCGGATTGACGGCGTACGCACCGGTGAATACGCCCGTCTTCTCCTTGGCTAAGTCCGTTCGGTCGAGATCGCTCTTGCGTGCGGCGACCTCGCAATACTCGCGGACCGCCTCCGTCCGCTCAGGCGTCGTGATGACGTCCACAAGGGAGTGCTCCGGCGCCATGACCATATAGGTCGCTCCAAAGAGCGTATCCGGCCGGGTCGTGAAGACCCAGATATCCTCGTCGTGCCCATCGATCCGGAAGCAGACCTCCGCCCCGACGCTCTTGCCAATCCAATCGACCTGAAGCTTCTTGATCGATTCGGGCCAGTCCACTTCTTGCAGGTCGTCGAGCAGCCGCTCGGCGTACTTCGTGATGCGGAGCATCCACTGCCGCATGGGTTTGCGAATCACCGGGTGCCCGCCCCGCTCGCTGACGCCCCCCACCACTTCCTCGTTGGCCAGGACCGTTCCCAGGGCCGGACACCAGTTCACCGGCACACTCGCCTGGTACGCCAGTCTGTGGTCGTCGATGTAGCGCCACTTCTGCTCGGCGCTCAGACCCTCCGGGATCGGCAGTTGCTCGATCGGCCTGGCCTTCTGCTGCCCTTCGTCAAAATAGCTGTTGAACAGCTTCAGGAAGATCCATTGCGTCCACCGGTAGTACTCGGGATCGGTCGTCGCGACCTCGCGGTCCCAGTCATAGCTGAAACCGAGCGATTTCGTCTGGCGACGCATGTTGGCGATATTCCGATCGGTCGTTTCAGCAGGGGCTGTGCCTGTCTTGATGGCGTGCTGCTCGGCAGGCAGGCCGAAGGCATCCCACCCGAACGGGTGCAGCACGTTGAAGCCCTTCATCCGCTTGTATCGGGCGACGATGTCGCTGGCGGTATAGCCCTCCGGGTGGCCCACGTGCAGACCCTGCCCGCTCGGATAGGGGAACATGTCCAGAACGTAGTATTTCGGCCTGGATGGATCACAATCCTCCGCCTTGAAGGTCTTGTGCTGGTCCCAATACGTCTGCCACTTTTGCTCGATTCGACCGAAGTTATACGCGCCTGCCTTTTCGCTCATCGATCTCAAACACCTCGTCAGAAAACCTGTTCCGCTGCGCTTCGCGCCACGGCGCCACACATCCCGCACCCATCGACCCGAACGAATCGAAGCCGAGAACCTGCAACCACGTCGGGAGGCGCACTATACACGATTTGCACCCGCGTGGACAGGGAAAGTTCGCCCTGCCTCAAGACCGCCCACCCGGCTTCAGGGGCAGCGGTCCATGGTTTGAAGAACTGCGGATCGATAGGCGCGGATAAAGCGGGGTGGGCAGCCGTAGGGCCCGCCACTGCGAACCGCGGGTGCGGTTTGCCGGAAGTCGATGGCGACCTGACAGACGATGGATTGGCCTATTGCACCCAGGCAGCGGCGAAAATCGCGAAGTCAAAGAAATTGACGAGGCAGTCCCCGGTCAAGTCCGCCTGCTGCGTACAGGAGAGGATGATGGAAGGCAGATCGCTCACATCGTACGCGGACGGGCGGGTCGAACTCGCCACGCGGAAGCGCACCAGATCGGAATCCACCAGAGGAACAAGCCATTGGTATTGACCGTCGTTGCCGACATTCGGCGGGTAGACCGCGGTCCAGGTGGCGCCGTCATCGATCGAGAACTCCACGAGGACCGGCTCAGTGACATCTGCGCTCGCCCAGCGAATCGTTACGAGGTCTCCGCCGGCAAACACCTCTTCGCCGTTCGGCGCCAGCACGGT
>CBFDDG010000014.1:0-22316 GCA_965603505.1 uncultured Phycisphaerae bacterium
GGCAGAAAGAAAAAGAGCCGAAGCTTTTGGCTCCGGCTCCTGTGAGGCAGCTTTTCAGTAAGAAACATAGAGCGACTGTATGATCGATCCGGCTGCCTCAAAGCGAAACCAAGATATAGAAGAAAAGAGCGTCAGACATACACACCTATATCATACCGCCGTGCCCCGCTCCTGGCAAGAGATTTTTCACGGAATTCGGCGTTTTTTTATGCTGCGGACTATGTGCGTAAACCCTTCAAGGACAGGTGCTTACATCTTCCCGGTTCGATGTGTTGCGTGGCCCTATGCATCTGATCTCACAAGAAGGGGGTATTCCTGCGTATTGACGGCTATTGGGCGGCGGGGGCAACGCAATAGATATAGACAAGCGGCTGGAGACCGGTGTTTCTGACGTCGTGGAGCGTCTCGGGGGGAATGTAGGCCACTTTCCCCTCGCCGACGGCGAAGGGATCTTGCCCTTCGATATGGAGTTCGCCGTGGCCGGCGAAGAATACGAGCAATTCTTCGTGGTGCTTCGTGCTGTGCTGTCCGCATGCCTTGCCCGGCTCGAGGTGGACCCTTCCCGATCGCATTCCACGCGTTTGGGGCTCGCCCTCCAGCAGCCTTTGATATTCCGGTTTGTCGTTCAGGTTGACAGTGAACGGTCCTTGCGGTGCCGCCATGGTTTCTCCTTGAAAAGCGGTGATCGATCCTATATACCGGGTGCCGTAAATACGGGCTTGAGCCTCTTCTGTCAACCGCCTGCCCTGAATTGTCGTGCAGAGCGAGTTGGGCTCATCCGCTCGCTCGATCGATCGATGTTCTCAAGAGAATGGAAAGGCTGTGACGCAGGAACTTGGGCCGCTTGTCATAACCGCCGCTTCGATAGGATTCATTCACACGCTCCTGGGGCCGGATCACTACGTGCCCTTCATCATGATGTCATGGGCCAGAAAGTGGTCCGCCGCCCAAACCGCCCTGATTACCGTGCTGTGTGCGTTTGGCCACATTGGCAGCTCCGTGATCCTGGGTCTCATCGGCGTGTCGTTTGGCCTGGCCGTCAAAGGGCTGGAGGGGACCGAGTCCGTTCGGGGTGAGATCGCGGCCTGGCTGTTGATCGCATTCGGTCTGGCCTATCTGATCTGGGGGCTCAGGTTCATCTACCGCCGACACCCGCATCAGCACACCCATCCTCACCTGACGGGCGGGCCTCGCGGCCATGCCCATTCGCACACCCACCTGGGCGAGCATACGCACGTCCACGACGTCCAGTCGGCCAAGGCCGTAACGCCATGGGTCCTTTTTATTGTCTTCGTCTTCGGGCCGTGCGAGCCGCTGATCCCGATCCTGATGTATCCCGCCGCTCGGGGCGGGCTTTCCGATCTGCTGGTGGTCACGGCCGTGTTCGGGGCCGTCACGACCGGGACGATGCTCGCGGCCGTCTTTCTCGGCAAAGCCGGAGTGGACTTCCTGCCGTTGAAGAAGGTCCAGCGCTATAGCCACGCGTTGGCCGGAGGCACGATCCTCCTGTGCGGCCTCGCCATCCGGTTCCTCGGCCTCTGAGCGAACAGATCCTCTTTCTTCCGGCTCATCCGGCTTTTGCATACTTCGCCCGGGACCAAGGTTCCGGCCCTTTGGGCCGGGAGGTTTTCGCTTTGGAGCCACCTGCATGAGCGTGTGTTACGCAAACCGATTGCCGCCCGCACCCCGCAAAGCATGTAAGAACCGGATGAGGCCATTCCTTTGTGGTGGGAGCCAACAAGAGTCGGCTGCTCCCACAAATCTGTGCAGAGGTCGGGATGCGTTTTTCGCTTTGAGGCTTCCAGCAGGATAAGGCAGGGCCCGCCCGAAACCAAGCCCCTGCTGCTGTAGAGCCACCGGCCTCAACGCCGTATCCTTCCACCCAGTAAGAAGATGCTGCCATGTAGGGAAACAGGATTCAAGAGCAGACGCGAACGCAGGACACGAATCTGCATACGTGCTGGTAGCCCATAAAGCGGGAAACGCAAGACTCTCGGTGGGCCGTGAGCCACGCAATCGACGCTCAAGGGCTTCGGAGAAAATGGACAACGGTGTATCTTCCGCAGAAACAGGTACTTGGAAACGGAACATCATTTCTACCCTGCCCAGATCTGTGGGAGGAGCCTGAAAATCTTCCGTTTTTCTCTTCTTATTTTCTTGGCGCTGCCTCGCAGATCTCCTACTCTTGATCATGTGGTAGCACGATTTTGACGATTGTATGCGCAATATATGGGCTTGAGGGCCGGAGGTAAGGAGTATGAGAAGCGGCATTGTCCTGGCTACGTTCGTCGCATGGTCGGCGGCCGGTTTGTCGTGGGGTGATCCCTCGGTGGCACAGGTCACCCACAGGCAGTTCCAGGCTGTCAATCATGCCGGAGAGCAGATGTACACGGCCACACAGGAGGTGAGCCTGGAGGGAATTGTGCTTCATAACCCGGCCGACATGCTGGACCCGACCCCGGATGACACCATCGTCGAGACGTTCGATCTCGGCGGCCAGTGGCAGTTCTTCTTCCAGGGCGAGGGCGACGACCACGCGGGCACGGCGGTCTTCCTGGCGCAGCTCTACGACAATTTGCCCTGGATCATGCCGGGCGGGGGCTACTCCAACGAGCAGTTCATCGCCGAGTTGGCCCGCATCAACGCGGCCCAATTCAGCGTCGGCGACCGCATTCGCGTCACGGGCTATTTTCTCTCCTACAAGGGCAAGATGAATATCAACGAGCAGCACAACAACCATCCCGACCACGATTTCACGATCGAGCTGGTGGAGCGCGGTGTCGGTCTGCCCAGGCCGGAAGTTGTGTCGCTCGACGAGCTCAAGGATGAGCAGGACCGTTTCATTTTCGATCCGGACCGGCTCGTGGGCGGCGAGTACTATCAGGGACGGCTCATCAAGATCGAGGACGTCAACGTCGTGGACCCGAACGGCTGGGGCCCCGATGGCGAGCTGGTCGTCACGGACGGCGCGAAGACGTTTCCCATCAAGCTGGGGCGCGGGAACGGTATCTATCGCGGGTCGTTCAACCTGACCGAGCCCTTTGACGTGATCGGAATCCTCGACCAGGAGAGCACCGATCTGAAGAGCGGCTATCGCCTCTACGTCGTGGATTATGACGGCAACGGCCATGTCCTGGCCTCGAACGAGCATCGGGTGGCGGACGAATGCGAGGTGGTGGACCCATGAGACGGGGATATACGCTGATTGAGCTGCTGGTCGTCGTGGCGATCGTCACGCTGGTCCTCGGGATCCTGTTGCCTGTAACGGCCCGGGCCCGGCTGCAGGCGCAGATTCTCACCGTCAACGCCGAGCTGCGCGACATCGGCCTGGCCCTGGAGGCATACTCATTCGATCACGACGGCAAGTACCCGCCGGTGCGCGTGGACTGCATGTTGGGAGGGCACTTCTACCAGCTTCCGGAGGAATTGGTCCGCTGCGGCTATCTGCCCGCGCCTCCGACGGATTCGTTCATGGCGGCCGGCATCGAGGACCGGTTCAACCGCGGCTATACGTATAAGTACAGAACGGTCGGCACGCTGATCTACAACCGGACGACCGTCGTGGCCGAAGGGGCCTATTTGTGGGTGCCCGACGGCTTCCCCGACAACGAGCAGGAGCAGGGGCAGACCTACAGCGGACTCGCGGAGTCGCCCGTGAGCTGGGTCGTATACAGCGAGGGCCCGAACTTCGACCTCAATCGGATGAAGGAGATGCTGTACCCCGTGCCGCGCAGCACTTGGTACGACGCCCAGACGAATACGGGGATCGTCGTCCGCATGAGGCTGCGGAACGGACGCCAGATCGGATCGTTTGAGGAGTGAGGATCCGGTGAAGACATTGCGACGTCACACGGTGGTTCTGGCCATGGCGGCCGGTCTTGCCCTGACGGGCTGCCGCGACACGGCGGCCCCCGAGCGCGGTCCCGAGATCGCCGTGACGAACTCCTATCTTGCGTGCGTGGCGAGAGACCTTGGCGGCGAGGACCTGGATATTCTTTGCCTGGCGCCCCCGGGCATGTGTCCGGGGCATTTCGATCTTTCACCGGCCCAGGTCCGGCAGTTGCGGAGCTGCCGGATGCTGCTGTTCTTTGATTTCCAGCGGCAGATCGAGCAGAGACTGGTGCGGCTGCAAAGAGGTGGGCTGAAGATGCACGCCGTGCGATCCGCGGTCGGTCTGTGCGTTCCGGATACGTACAGGGCGGCCTGTGAGGAGGTCTGCGGCGTGCTGTCGAGCGAGTATCCAGAAAAGGCTGCGGTATTCGCCAGCCGGCTCGCGGCAATCGAACAGCGGCTCGAAAAGCTCTCGGCGGAACTGCGCAATTCCGTGGTCGATTCGGGGCATCTGGAGGCCAAGGTGCTGACTTCGAACCATCAGAGCCAATTCGCCGAGTGGCTGGGGCTGGAGCCGGTGGCCACCTTTGTCGGCAGTGACCTCGAGACCATCGCCAACGTCGATCATTGTCTCAAGCAGGCCGCGGGCCACGAGATCCGCTTCGTCATCGCCAACCGGCAGGAGGGGACGGCCCTCGCCGAGGCGCTGGCGGATCGACTGCATGCCAGAGCAGTTGTCTTCAGCAACTTCCCGGAGGCGACGCGAGGGGCTGCCGCTTTCGACCGGCTCGTCCGGGAGAACGTGCATTTTCTGCTCGAAACGGGCGTTCGATGAACGGCGGCTCGCTGATGCTCTCGGATGTCCGCGTGTGCCGCTCGCGACGCACGATCCTTCAGATCGACCGCCTCAATATCGCGCCGGGCGCGTTCGTCGGGGTCATTGGCGCCAACGGAGCGGGCAAGACGACCCTGCTGAAGGTATGCGCCGGCCTGGTCAAGCCCGACAAAGGCGCGGTGCGGGTCGACGGCGGCGACCTGACGCGACTCGGATGCTGGCGCAAGTGCGCGCTGCGTACGCAGATCGGCTATATCCCGCAGTCGGCCGAGTACAATGCAGAGCTTCCCTTCACGGTGCGGGAAGTGGTGGCGATGGGACGAACCAGCGTCCGTCCGCTGCTGACCGGCTTACGTCGGGAGGATTACCAGCTTGTCGACCACTGGGTCGATGTGCTCGGGCTGGCCGACCGGCGGCGTCAGACGTTCCGGAGCCTCTCCGGCGGCGAGCAGCAGAAGGTCCTCATCGCGCGCGCGATGGTCCAGCAGCCTCGGATTTTGATGCTGGACGAGCCGTGCGCGAATCTCGATTTCACATGGAAGTACCAGATATCCGAAGTTGTCGAGCGATTGTACCAGGAAACCGGCATGACGGTGTTGATGGTCTCGCACGATACGAGCGTTTTGCCTCCGGCGTGCAGGCGAGTTATCCTGCTCGCGGCGGGGCGTCTTCTCGGCGATGGAGACGTCGAGGAAGTCCTGTCGCCCGACAGGCTGCGGTGCGCCTACGGGCGCGACCTTGAGGCGACGGTCATGGGCGGACGAAGACATATCGTGAGTACGTCCCGGTCGGGAGAGCACATTGGCGATTGATCCGTTCTTCTATCTGGTCATTCTCGCCGGCGCGATTGCCGGGGCCAGTTGCGGTCTGCTCGGGGTCTACATCGTCGGCCTGCGTCTGCCTTTCATCGGCATCTTCATCTCGCACACGGCCATGGCCGGCGCCGTCTACTCGCATCTGCTGGGCCTGAATCCGGTCGTCGCTCCGGCCGCCATCTCCATGACGGCGGCAATGGGGCTGGCCGCGATTCGGCCCGGAAAATCCCGCATCGACCCAAACGTCGCGCTGGCGATCCTGTTTTCCCTGATGCTGGGCCTTGCATTTCTCGGCATCGGACTGATGCAGGGAAGCCGCTCCGAGATCCTGGGACTGCTCTGGGGCAGTATCCTGTTCGTTCGCAAGAGCAACGTCATCGTTATCTCGGTCGCGGCCGTGATCTTCGTTGTGTTTGCATTGGCCTTCAACAAGGAGTTGAAAGTCCTGCTGTTCAGCCGCAGCATGGCCGCGGCCACCGGCGTGCACGAGACATTCGTTTACGCCCTCTTTCTCGGGCTGTGCGGCGTCATCCTGGCCGTGAATCTCCCGCTGGTCGGCGGGCTGATGATCTTCAGTCTCATCACGAACCCGGCGGCCGCCGCCTACCAGGTCTGCCGCGGCCACCGGGCCGTGATCCTCACATCCACGACCCTCGGCGTCGTCAGTGCCGTCGGCGGCTTTGTCTTCTCGTATCTTCTCGATCTGCCCACCGGGGCGTGCATCGTGCTCGCCAGCACGGCGATATTCGCCCTGGCGGTCGCGTATAAGGCCATCTGGGGCAGGGTGGATTAGCCCCCGAGGCCGGCCCATTTCTCGTGGTCAAAAGACCATAAATTCCCTTGTGGACGGGGCGGACGGAGGGTAGAATTCCCGTAAGGTCTTGTCTGACAATCGGAGATGAGAATATGCTGGCGAGATTACACAGCGTGACTCTCGAGGGCATCGAGGGCATCGTCTGCGAAGTGGAGGTGGACGTCGCCCGCGGCGGCCTGGAGAAATCCATCATCGTGGGACTGCCCGATGCGGCGGTCAAGGAGAGCATCGAGCGGGTCCGCAGCGCCATCGTCAACTGTGGCTATCGGCATCCGAGGACGCAGTCTCTGATCAATCTGGCCCCGGCGGACGTCAAGAAGATGGGGCCGGCGTTCGACCTTCCCATCGCGCTCGGCATGCTCATGGGCGAGGGGGTTCTGGTCGGACCGTCGCTCAAGGAGCATGTCGTCGTCGGAGAGCTGGCCCTCGACGGCCGGGTCCGCCCGGTCAACGGCGTGCTGAGCATGGCGATGACGGCGGCGGCGAACGGCTTCTCGCGAATGATCGTGCCGCTGGAGAACGCCCGGGAAGCGGGCGTCGTGCAGGAGATCGAGGTCTTCGGCGTCGGCTCGCTTTCCCAGGCCGTGGAATTCCTTTCCGGCCGGCTCCTGCTCGATACGACGGTGACCGATATCGATGCGCTGTTCGATGTGGCCTCCCATTACGAGGACAATTTTGCCGATGTCAAAGGGCAGGAAAGCGTCAAGCGGGCCCTGAGCATCGCCGCGGCCGGCGCCCATAACATCATGATGATCGGTCCGCCCGGGGCGGGCAAGACCATGCTGTCCAAGAGACTGGCCACCATTCTCCCGCCGTTGAGCCTGGAGGAGTCTCTCGAAACCACGCGCATCTACTCGGCCGTGGGATTGCTCCGGAAAGATCAGGCGCTTCTGGCCACGCGACCGGTGCGCGCGCCGCATCATTCCGCCAGCGGCCCCGCGCTGATCGGCGGCGGCTCCTCGCCGCGGCCAGGGGAGCTGTCTCTGGCCCATTACGGGATTCTCTTCCTCGATGAGTTCGTCGAGTTCCCCCGGCACGTGCTCGAAATGATCCGTCAGCCGCTGGAGGACGGCTTCGTCATCGTTTCGCGGGCGAGGAAGACGATCCAGTTCCCGGCGCAGTTCATGCTGGTGGCCGCCATGAATCCCTGTCCGTGCGGATACTTCGGTAGCCATGTAAGGGCCTGCAAGTGCACGCCCGGTCAGATCGCCCGCTATCTCGCCAAGGTCTCCGGGCCGCTTGTCGATCGAATCGATATCCACATCGACGTGCCCGCCGTGGCATTCAGCAAGCTGCGTTCGAAGGCCCGACAGATCGATTCGGAGATGCTGCGGACCGGCGTGATGAACGCCCGCCGGATCCAGTCGCGCCGGTTCGGAGACGGCCGGATCATGACCAACGCCCACATGAGCCATCAGCAGATCGAGACGTTCTGCAAGCTCGATTCCACCAGCGAGATGATGCTCAAACAGGCGGTAGTGGAACTCGGCCTCAGCGCCCGCGCCCACGATAAGATCTGCAAGGTGGCCCGCACCATTGCCGACCTCGACGGCAGCGACAACATCTGCGCCGAGCACATCGCCGAGGCGATCAGTTACCGCAAACTGGACAGGAAGCTCTAATCCCGAGTACGACTGAATCCTTTGCATCGCACGCGGCGCAAGCTGCCTATTCGCAGGCTGAATGCCTCGCTCCGTTCGGGAATACGGCCCCGCGAGAACACCGTAACCTGTCTCCGGTTGTTTTTATGGGGCGATGCAATACCGCTACAGAAACTACGTATTTTTGCTTAATACGCCGCGTCTGCCTGCCGATAGAACGGCTAACAAGTTGAACCTTAGGAAACAAGAGGAGATGAACATGGGGATTCAGAACTGGTCCGAGGATATCGTTCTCGTGGACTTGCCGCAGGAGCCCGAGATGGGCGACGAGCTCAAGACGGTCACTCAGGTCGTCCGCGACCGCGGCGACTGCGAGGTCGTCATTGATTTCTCGAAGGTCGATATCGTCACGTCCTCGAGCCTTTCCAAGCTGCTGAGGCTGAAGAAGCTGCTGGGCGATTGTGGGCACCGACTGGTGTTCTGCAGCGTCGCGCCGGCGACGAAAGGCATTTTCACCGTGACGGGCCTTGACGGAATCTTCGAAATCGTGGACGATAAGTTTGTTGCCCTGGCCGGCCTGCAGATGGTAGGATAAGGGTTGAGTGTGCCTGTTAGTCGAAGCGCCGGCAGTCAGCCTCGGCATGAGCGGCCGGGCCGATGGGTGACGGGCAGAAATTGATTTCCTTGCGGAGCGCATCACGAAAATCGCTCGACGGAGCGATGTTCGTGATCTGCTCGTAGGATATCGAGAGTTCCGGTGACTTGCGCCCGCGCGCGAGTCCAAGTGCGGTATAGTGCTACATGGACAAGGACACGCTGCACGAGATCGAGCAGATCCTCGGACATACGTTTACCGACCACGCCGTTCTGGCGAAGGCGTTCACTCACTCCTCAGCCGTTGATAGCCGGTCGGAAAGCAATGAACGGCTGGAATTCCTCGGCGATGCCATTCTCTCCGTCGTTATCTGCCAGAGGCTCTTTGAGAAGTTCCGCGAGTACCCGGAGGGCGAGCTCACGAAGATGAAGAGCATGTTGGTCTCGCGAGGGACCTGCGCCCACGTGGCACGTCACCTGGGATTGCCGAGGTTCCTGGTGGTCGGCAAGGGCATGGTTTCCCACAAGGCGTTTCCCACTTCGCTCGCCGCCGGTTTGCTGGAGGCCGTGATCGCCGCCGTTTGCATCGACAGCGGGTTTGAAGCGGCCCGCGAGTTCATCTTGCGGAACTTTGACCCGCTCGTGGAGCAGGTGGATGCGGAGGAGGCGCACGGCAACTACAAGTCCCTTTTGCAGCAGCATGCCCAGGAGCTGTTCGGCATGGCGCCGCTCTACGCGCTGTTGGATGAAAAGGGACCCGACCACAACAAGTGCTTCGAATCGGAGGTCGTCATCGACCAGCAGCACTTCCCGAGCGCCTGGGGTCCCAACAAGAAGGAGGCCGAGCAAAAAGCCGCATACAACGCCCTCGTGGAATTAGGGGTGATTCAGAAGTCCTGCGCACCCGACCCCGACTAAAAGGCGGACGAGTCGAGCAGGGCGGGCAATTGCCCGGTGACGAACCACGTCAGCCCGTAGAGAATCAATGCGGCCACGCCGATGAAGACGATGATGGAGCCGAACAGGACCGCCGATTCCTTGGCAAACGGCTTCAGTCGGATCCTGTGGACCTTGGTCGCCTTGTAGACGACGGCAATCACCGCCACCAGCGGAAGCAGCCAGAGCATCGACGCAGGACTCGTGCCGATCCTCATCGGGGTTGTAAAGCTGCCCAATATGATCCCTACGGTGGCGACCGTCATTTCGGGCTCCCCTCCTCCCCCACGACCTGTATATGGGCCATGTAAATGGCATTGACAATGCACAGCAGATTCAGCAGCCCGGCGATGCTCGTATAAATTTGACCGACCTCACCGGCCCGGCCGTACACCGGATACGCAAGGCTCAGATCGTTCCGTGCCTCGGCTTGCTGATGCGCTGCGGTCATATAACTGCCCAGGACAAGCACAGCGGGAGAGTTCATGACCTGCGCGACGTACCAGGGCTTTGCGGAGACAGGATTGACCACGCCGATCGAGCCAACGTACAAACCGACCGCAAACGTCAGAGTGATCAGAACAAAAATGATGATCCCTCGCCTCTTCTCCCTGAGGGCGAAGTGCCCGCCCCCCGGAGCGAGCCAAGCCAGCGCTCCAATCACGATCAGGAACAGGGCGTGGTTGTCCTTCCAGGATCCTGTCATTAGGATGCATCCTCTTCTTGCGGTCCGGCTTCGGCCTCTGCCGGCTCGTCTGCCTGCCGGGCAAGCCGGAAATTCATGCGCTTGAGGATATTCTCCGGATTCAGGTGCACGACCGCGAGGCTCTGAGCTTGACCGTAATCCTCCTGGCGAAGGAGCATGCCCTTCATTCTCTGGAACTGCTCGCGGTCCAGTCGCTCGACGGATAGATTCTTGAGAACGTAGCAGCTCTGGTTGGGCTTGAACTCCACGAGCGCGGGCAGCTTCGCTGCGGCGCCGTCATTTGTCGGAGCCAGTGCGTAGAACCGCTCGATGAGTTGGCCCTCCACTCTCGCCTCGTTCAGGAATCGCTCGGCCCCGGGGTTATTGGCCACCTGTGCGGCCAGCACCTGAAACTCAACATTCGAGATTCTCTGCAGGGTCGGCATACGGTCCAGCGCGAACACGTTCGGGTCATTGGGGTCGGCCTTGGCCTGCTCGCCGTAAAGCTCATTAAACTGGGCAATGGCCTTGTCCCAGCCGTCGGCCTTTGCCAGGGCCATGAACTCCTCGGCTCGGGTCCTGGTTGTCTCCCAGGCCGACAGCTTCCTGACGTCTTCCACGACCTGCTCTCGAAGCGAGAAGGTTGCGTCCTCTTGTTCGGTCTCACCGAGGCTGAGCATCTTTATGCTGTAGGTGACGTCCACATTCTCGGGCGCGGCGTCCTCCCGGACATCGACCACCCGTGCGAGGAGCATAATCTGGTCGGACAGCTCGGGCGCCGACGCAGCCATGGGATCGCGGGCCGGTCCAATGCTCGTGTACATCTCGGCCTGCGACACGGACAGCATGATCGTTGCATCGGCTCCGAATTCTGCAACGGAGAAGAGCACCTGGATTAAAGGCACGGGACTGTATCCGTATCCCGTCAGGTACATTCGCCTCAGGTACGTATCCGTCTGCAGGTCCATCGCGCTGAGCAAGCCCGTCCGATCATAATGGATCGAAATGCCGTGTTTATCGCTGAGATCTCGCGTGATCTTCTCGTAGTCTCCCGCCCGTTCTCTGCGCTGCTCGATCGTCAGTTTCTGGCCCTCCTCGCCGGTCGGCTGAAGACTCGTGTCGGCCAGGTTCCTGGCGTCCTGCAGGATCAGCTCCGCTCGGGAGGTGATTCTCTGTCGCCGCAGTTGATCCATGATGCTATCGGCGACCTCGGCGTAGCTCTTCGTTTGCGGAACGAGCGGCGAGTTCGGGTCGTTCGGGTCGCTGGGCACCTGCTGCGTGTAGATTCGCTCGCGGTTCTCACGGTAGTACTGCTCGGCCTCTTCCTCCGTCGGCGGCTTGATGATCGAGGCGACGTCTTCGAGCTTCAGGGCGATGGTTTCGAGCTGCACGCGGTTCGGCAGGCGGTATCCGGAGCCGAAGGGGTTGGCCTCGCTCACCTCGCCCGGACGGCTCGCCTTGTACTGGTTGAACTGCTCGATGACTGCCTTTTCGTCGGGCGTCTGTTCTTTGTCGGCGAAATCAGATGTCTCGAACTGCACGAATTCGATATCCAGCATCTCGCCCCGTTGGCTCGCCACATGTCGGACCTGCGAGGTGGTGACGTTTTCCATGGAGGTGACGATCTGGGCATACTGCAGTACGGCCAGCAGATCGCCCAACGTGCCGAGGATCTGCTGTTCGGTTTGCTTGAAGCGACCGACGAGCGATTGCATCACCTGCGTGTAACTGTTGCTGCCGAAGACCTGCGGGTATTGTGAGATGAGTCGGCCGAGCCACCCGCCGACGTCCTGGGGCCCGACGTGGATCCCCGCCGATTGCGTCTCCTCCCGCAGCAGAATCCAATACAGGTCGCTTGGAACGGTTCGCCCTTTGTACATGCTGCTGAGCTGCTCGTCGCTGATTCGGTAGCGGTTCCTCTGGATGATCTGCTTGACCATATCCGTCATGGCCCCGGAGCTTCGGTTCTGCGAGAACAGCAGCTCGCTGAGCAGAAGGCTCTGCAGGTCCTGCGATCCCCGCAGGATCTGGTCCGCGCGCAACGCCGTGAGGAGTTCAAGTTCCTGGCTGGCGACGGCCCGGTCGTAGTACGTAATCTTCTGCTTGTGGCCGTAGTAGGCGATCGCCTTGCCCGCACCGCCCGTGCCTCGGAGGAGATAGCTCAGGGAGGATCCGCCGATGAAGCCGACCATCAGCACGATGACGACCACGGCCATGATCTTCGTGTTATTCTTTCGCAACCATTTGACTAAGCTCATATTGTTGCTCCGGGTCGGGCCCAAAACGCCCGTGGAATCGCGGCCACGACGGGGTCCCCAACGCGATGTTCTGCATGAGGGCCGCACAGCCATGCCATCTCGGCTCTTGAAGACCCATTCCAACCCTAACGACGGTCAGGGTGTCCTTCTGAACTCAAAACGCTTAACGTTACTGCAATGACCGGGGCTTTGCAAGAGAAACGGCTTGCCAAACACAAAAAATCGCGGTCTGGACGGCATCCGGGCAGTTCAAGTGGTTTGCCCGGATGCGACGATGCATTGACGAGTTGCGGCTTACGACGTACCATTCAGCGGTATCGCCTGAACAGCAGTCAGCTCTCGAACGTCCGGTCTTCGCAGGGCCGACCTCGTCCCCGTGCAGGCGCCAGTGAAATAGGGCGTTTGGGGGGACCAGGAAAATGGGAAGTCGCAAATGGTGAATCGTACATCCAGTGAGGCCTTTGCCCGGGCTTGCGAGGTTATGCCGGGCGGGGTGAATTCGCCGGTCCGCGCCTTCGGCGGCGTGGACGTCGAGCCGCGGTTCATCGCCCGGGCCCGGGGCTCAAGGGTCTTTGATATCGACGGCAGCGAGTACATCGATTACGTCGGCTCCTGGGGCCCGATGATCCTCGGGCACGCCCATCCGGCCGTTCTCGCCGCGATCCACAAGGCCGTGGACCAGGGCACCTCATTCGGTGCGCCTACCCTGGCGGAAACGGAGTTGGCCGCAAGGATCGTCGGTGCCTTCGGCTCCATCGAAAAGCTTCGCCTTCTCAGTAGCGGCACGGAGGCCGTGATGACGGCCATCCGGCTCGCCCGCGCCTACACCGGCCGGGACCTGATCGTCAAGATGGCCGGCGGCTATCACGGGCACAGCGATTCGCTGCTGGTCGTGGCCGGCTCCGGGTTGGCCGAGCGGGGCGCCGCCGCGAGCCCCGGCGTGCCCGAAGCCCTCGCCAGGCTCACCGTCGTGGTGCCCTACAACGATCGTGAAGCACTGAAGCAGGCGTTCGCCAGGCACGCCGGCCGGATCGCCGCCGTACTCGTGGAGCCCGTGGCCGCGAACATGGGCGTGGTTCCGCCCGATCCCGGCTACCTGGAAGCCATCCGCAGCCTCTGCGACGAGCATGAAACGGTGCTGATCTTCGATGAAGTGATCTCGGGCTTTCGCGTGGCGTTCGGCGGGGCGCAGCAGCGCTATGGCGTCGCCGCCGATCTCACCTGCCTCGGGAAAATCGTCGGCGGGGGACTGCCCCTGGCCGTCTGCGGAGGCCTCGCTCGAATCATGGATCAGCTCGCTCCAGTCGGCCATGTCTATCAGGCCGGCACGCTGAGCGGCAATCCGATCGCGACCGCCGCCGCCAATGCCACGCTCGAGATCCTGGCCGAAGGGCGGTGCTACCGCGAGCTGGAGACCTCCGCCGCCAATCTGGAGGCCGAACTTGCACAAGCCGCCGCCGATGCCGGCGTGGCGGTCTCAATCAACCGTGTCGGCTCGATCATGAGTTGCTTCTTCACGGACAAGCCCGTGCAAAACTTCGAGGACGTCCGGGCGACAAATGTCCCGGCGTTCAAAAGATTCTTCGCCGAGATGCTTCGCCGAGGGATCTACCTGGCCCCGAGCGCCTATGAGGCTATGTTCGTTTCGCTGGCCCACACCAAGCAGGATATCGAACGAACCGTCGAGGCCGCCCGTGAGAGCTTCCAGGCGGTTGCGAGTCGGCCGTGAGGCGGCTCCGGAGAATGGGACCTATGCGACGAATGGGATTGATGGGACTTGTGGGACCAATGGGACTGATGGGACCTATGATTGCGATCGTGGCCGTTGTTCTCCTTTGCGCCGTTCAGGGAACGGGCGCGAAGGATTTGACGAGCGTGCTGGGCGTCACGCACGTGGCGGGGCGGTATCACCTTACGGAGAAGGACTTCCTCAACGAGGGCGCCGATCAGATTCTGGGCCTGGGCTCCCGGGTGATCAAGGTCTGGTTCTTCAGCGGCAAGGAAGACGCCGGCCTCGTCAAGTCCTACCCGTACAATTCGCGGTGGCCGAAAGTGAACTCGCTTGTCGAAGGAGCGCAGACGCCGTACTTCGAGGCGCTTTTCCGCAAGCCGTTCACCGCCTACATCTTGAAGGTCACCTCCCTGGGTCGTGACGAGGGGTACTGGCGCAACGGCATCACGGACGAGCAGAAGAGGGATGAGCAGCGGCAGTTCTATGAGCTGGCCAAACATCTGTTGACACAGTACAAAGGTACCAGCAAGACCTTCGTCCTCCAGCACTGGGAGGGCGATTGGATGGTTCGCGGCAATTTCGACGGCAAGGCCGAGCCGACGCCGCAGGCGCTCGCGAACATGGTTGAGTGGCTGAATGCCCGCCAGGCCGGCGTCAATCAAGCCCGCGAGGAAGTGGGGCAGCAGGGCGTTCGCGTCTATCACGCCGCCGAGGTCAATCGCGTTGTGCAGTCGATGCGCAGCGGCTTTCCGAACATGGTGAACAAGGTCCTGCCGCACACGAAGCTCGACCTGATCTCCTACTCGGCGTGGGATTCGGCCACCGCGCATTATGCCGATCCGAACGTCTTGCGAGACGCATTGGACTTCATCGCGGCCCACGCTCCGGACAGTCCGGACTTCGGCAGTCACAACGTCTACATCGGCGAGTTCGGTATGCCCGAGAATTCCTACTCGCTCGAACAGATTCAGACCGCGATCCCGAACGCCGTCCGGACCGGCCTGGACTGGGGCTGTCCCTACGTCGTCTACTGGCAGCTCTACTGTAACGAACTCAAGGACCCGAGCGTGCGGCCGCCGGTGAAAAGCAACGACGCCGTCAAGGGATTCTGGCTCATCCGCCCGGACGGCACCAAATCCTGGGTCTGGGACTACTTCCATGGTCTGCTGGCCGCTGAGCCCACCCAACTCGACGTGGGCCGGCCACGCAAATGATCGGCAGAGCGCCCGGTGCGTGAGGAGGCCTACGGCAACTGCGAGTGGAACTGGTAGCTGCCGGAGCCAATTCCGAAGAGTGCGCGGCCGGCGCCCATGCCGATGAAACGGACGCCCGGGGCCAGCGTGGCGCGCACCTTCCCTTCCGTCACATCGCCGGCGTCGGCGGCGGGGACATACACGGTGGCCCTCGTATTGGCCGGGATGGTCACGTCGAGGATGAACTCGTGCGACCGTGTCGCTTCCGGCCGTGAGCGCCCGGTCGCCGGCACCAGCCTCCAGGCCGTGGCGATCTTGCCCTGGATGGAGTCGTAGCTCGTCTTCGCCCAGGTCAGACGACCGCCGGGCTGCGGACGGATGATGATTCGCTCGTAGCCCGGACCGTCGGTGTCGATGCCGCCGATGGTCTTGAACATCCATTCACCGACCGCCCCGAAGGAATAGTGGGCGAAGGAATTCATGCCGGGGTCCTGGAATCCTTTCTCCGGGGTCCAGCCGTCCCACCGTTCCCAGATGCTCGTCGCCCCGTGCTGGATCGAAAAACCCCAGGATGGGAACGTCTCGTTGTGGAACAGGTGATAGGCCGTGTCGGTCTCGCCGAAGCGAGTCAGCGTGGCCATCAGGTCTTTGGTGCCGACGAAACCAGTCGAGAGGTGCCAGTTGCGATCCCTGATGTTGTTGACGAGATAGTCCCGGGCCCGTTCTCTTTTGTCCCTCGGCAGCAGATCGAAAGCCAGGGCCAGGACGTAGACGGTTTGCGTATCGCCCTGGATCCGGCCGTCGGACGAGACGTAGGCATCGTTGAACGCTTTGCGAATGTCTTCGAAGAGCTGCCGGTATTTCTCCGCATCTTCTTTCTTGCCCAGAACCTCGGCGATTTGTGCGACCCGTTGCGTGCTGTGGGCGAAGTAGGCGGTGGCCAGCACATCTTTCGGCGTATCGGCCTGAATGCTCAGCCAGTCGCCGTAGCCCTCGGCCGGTCGGAGCAATCGGTCCGTCGTGCCTTTGCAGTATTCGATCCATTTCTGCATCGCATCATAGTGCTCGGCCAGGATGCGGGTGTCGCCGTAGACCTGGTAGATGGTCCAGGGACAGATGACGCCGGCATCGCCCCAGGCGGCTGTGCCGCCGCCCATCGCCGCGCGGCGCGGGGACACATCGGAGAAGCCGCCGTTCTCGAGCTGCGCATCCTCGACGTCCACCATCCACTTGGTGAAGAACGCGGCGACGTCGGTGTTATACGTGGCCGTGCGGACGTAGATCTGTGCATCGCCCATCCAGCCGAGTCGCTCATCGCGTTGCGGGCAGTCGGTGGGAATGTCGATGAAGTTCGCCCGCTGCGTCTGGCAGATGTTGCGGTACAACGTGTTGGCCAGCTCGTCGGAACATGCGAACTCGCCGCGGATCGGCGTATCCGACGTCAGCTCCACGCCGGTGATCGTATCGAGGTCGGGTGTGCCCGGGTAGCCGGTCAGTTCCACGTACTGGAAGCCATGGAAGGTGAAGCGGGGCTGCCACGTTTCGGCGCCGGCGCCTCTGCAGATATAGGTATCCGTGGCGCGTGCACCGCGCAGGTTGGTCGTGTAGATCGTGCCGTCGTCGTTGAGCCGCTCCGCAAATCGCAGCACGATTTTCCGGCCCGGCGCAGCCTTCCGGACCTTCAGGCGGACAAAGCCCGCGAAGTTGGCTCCCATGTCATAGACGTAGGCGCCTTCCTGCGGCTCGGTGATCTTCACCGGCTTGATCTGGCGAAACTCGCGAACCAGGACGCCGGGGTAGGCTTCTTTCTTGGCGTCAATACTCTCGTTGACATCGACGGGCCGCCATTGGCCGTCATTGAAATCCGGCGTGCTCCAGCCCGGCATCTCTTTGCGAGCATCGTATCTCTCGCCCATCAGGAAGTCGCCTTCGAGGATGGGGCCCGTCGCGGCCGTCCAGGTCTTGTCCGTGAGGATCGTCTCCGAACTGCCGTCCGCATATTCGACGTGCAATTGGGCCGCGAACCGTGGGTTCTCGCCGTAATGGTCACGGACGTGCATCCAGCCGATGTGGCCGCTGTACCATCCATCCGCGAGAATGCCTCCGATCGCGTTGAAGCCCTTCTTCAGATGATCCGTGACGTCGAACGTATTGTAGTAGACTCGGACGTTGTAGTCGGTCCATCCGGGTGTGAAGGAGGCATCGCCCACCTGTCGGCCGTTGAGGTACAGTTCGTAGTTACCCATGGCCGATGCGTAGACCGTTGCCCGCTTGATCGGTTTCTCCAGAACGAACTCCTTGCGCAGGTATTGGGCGGGCGGCAGGAACAGGTCCCCGGAAACGACGTTGATCTGGTTCCAGGGCCTGATGCCGTAGGCGCCAATCACCTCGGCGTTTTGCCAGCCGGCGGCATCGAACTCGACGTTCGTCCAGCCGGCCCCGGCACTGTCCGAGCTGCGCCAGGCGCCGTCCGAGACAATGGCAACGGGTTGGGCGTCCTTGAACCGGAACACCAGGATGGCCAGCATGCCGGCGGGATTCGGTGCATCGCCCTCATTCCTCACCTCGACGGCCAGGACATTCTTGCCCTTGTGCAGGTGTTCCGTCACATCGGCGGCCACCGCCTCCTTGAAGCTGCTGCCGTTGCGGATTCTCCGGCCGTTCAGGAACATCTTGTAGCTGTTGTCAGCCGTGACCACGCAGACGACGGAGGCCAACTCGCGGTCCTCGGGAATCGTGAACTCCTTGCGAAAGTACCGCGTTCCCACGGCGGCGCTCGCCCGGGCGTTCTCCCCGGGAAACCAGATCCACTTGGCGGGGGACAAATCCGGGATCTGTGCCGACGTATCGCGCCTCCGCGAGGCATCGAACCCAATCCATTTGGCCTGCCATTCATTGGGATTCAACAGGCCCATCGTCCAGGAAGCCCGCTTGCTCCACGAGGAGGGTTGGCCGTCTTTGTCCCACACTTGCACCTGCCAGCAGCATTGCATCTGCGAGGTCAGCGGTCTGCCGTCGTACGCCACCTGGATAGAGCGGTCGGATACGACCTTGCCGCTGTCCCACATATCGCCGATCTCCCTCTTGAGGAGCCTTGGGTCGCTTGCCACAAGGATCCGATAGGCGGTCTGCACCTGGCCTCGCTGCTTTGACTCGAGGGTCCAGCTCAGCCTCGGCTGAGCCACGTCGATTCCGAGAGGATCGACCAGGTATTCACAACGGAGCTTCTGGACACTCAATGGATCCCCGGACGGACGTGCATTGCCTTCGCTCGCGGCGAGCCATCCGGAACAGACCATCACCACGGTCATCAAGAGAATCGGGCTGCGAGTTTTCATCTTGCTTGACCTCCAATTCAACGCTCTGACATCGCTCCCCTGACCGGATATGCAAGGCCTTGACCAGCTTTTCGTGTACCGTCGGTTTCCTGCCGGCCAGTCTAAGGCATGCTCTGAGCCTGCTGTTGCGGGGGCCGGGCCTTCTCCGGCGTGCCTCCGTAGATGAAACGCATCTGGCCGACGTTGGGAATCCACCGCAAGGCGACAAGCCCGTGCAGCAAACGCATCGCCATGTTCTGACGGCTATTGCCCAGCAGGAGAGCCTTCACATGCTGCGGCCACGGAAACTCGAAGCCGCTCGGCCAATAGACGAACAGGGCCCGGCCCACCAGGTAGTATCGCGGGACCACGCCCGCCCGCGGAGGCTCCCAACCTTTGCTGGCCATCTCGGGCTCATGCCACCAGCGGCCGTCTTCGCTGTTTGGAGAATTGTCGCCAAGCACGAAGAACTCATCGGTGTGCAGCTCGAACGGCTTGCCTTCGATGGCCCGGGCGATCCGGCTGCCCTGGCCGTCGCCCGTGTAATGGATGTCTCTGAACAGCGCAACGTGGGAAAGCGTCAGCTCTCCGGAGCCGAAAACCTCCGCACGCGGAGACGGCTCCTGGCCTTGCTCCAGCGCATCCGGCGATTCTCCCAGATCCCAGAACAGTTCGTTGCCGTTGAACTCGAACATTAGTTGATGGTCCACATTCGCGAACTTGACCAGCGTGAACGCCGCCGTCGGCGGTGCGTCGACCTCCTTCTGGGTCAGGATCGTCTCCCGATCGTCGCTTACCTTCGCCAAGGCCATTCGGCCGGAGAAATCCACCCACGCCTTGTAGTCAACGCCCTGCTTGCTGAGCGTGATCCCGACACGACCCTCCGAGTTCGCCGGCTCCACATAAAAACGCATCATCAGGTCGCTACACACGGGCATCCGTGCGTAGCCATAGGTTTCATTGTAGGCGTATGCAGAGACAAACCCATTGGCTGATGGAGCGCCGTACCTCAGTACGCTCGTCCCATCCGCCGGGCAGTCCAGCAGTAGTCGCGTCCGGTCCTCCTCGCTGATTCTCCAGGCGGAGTCTTCCAAATCGAAGGGCGGTTCCCATCGGTGCCCGTTGAAGCCCGCACGCTCGTTCGAATTCACCGGCTGGAAATTGTGGTCGTAGACCGGCATCCACAATTCCTTCTGAACCGCCGGCGGTTTGCGTGCGATCAGCCCATCAATATACACATCGCCATCGATGATCTCAATCGTCTCTCCCGGCAGCCCGATGAGACGTTTGATGTAGTTTTCCGACGGATTGGTGGGATTCTTGAAAACGATCACGTCCCATCGCTTGGGTTCCATGAACTGGTAGATGCACTTGAGCACAAGGATGCGGTCGCCGTTGGCCACGGGCATCCTCTCCCCGGCCGGCGTGTAATACCCGCAAGTAGGGCAGCGGGTCTGCTGGCGCATCGGCACGGGGCCCGGCGGGATGGTGTCGTCCGGCAGGCCGTAACTCTGCGGCACGAACCCGTGATCGTACCGGTACCCGCACTGCGGGCAGCGCAGCGGAAAGTGCGCGCCTTTCAGCGTATCGGCCATGCTCCCCGTTGGGATGCGGAAGGCTTCCATGACGAATGCCCGGAATACGAAGGCCAGAATAAAGGCCGTGATGAGCCATTCAAAGGTGTTGGCGATCTCGATCGCGCGGTCTTTCTTCTTCGCGGACGGTTTCTTCCTGTCGGCCCTGGCGGATCTGGACTCAGCCATTCACTCCTGTCCTGTCTATCGCTGACGGTTCCTTCTGTCCCGGACGGCTGCGGCCCACATTGGCTCCTGCTGTCCTTTACTCCGCAGGCGCCCGGTATAAAAAGACAATTATGCCGCCCAGAGGTGCGCCGGTCAACCATTGTATGCAGTTCTTCCATCCGCCTCGGCGGTCACGCGAGCGAACGGTCACATCCGTGCCCGGCCGCGGCCGTCGTGTCCCCGGGTGGCACGGTGCGTTTCCGCCCCGCTGAACGGCGATTTGCCCGGCTCGCCTGAGGAATTCATGCCGGTCTGGGGCGGGGCCGACGGGCCGCTCGCCATGCGGAATTTTTTTTGCCCAAAAGTACTTGCCGCATAGAAGTCGTTGCGGTATAGTGATTTGCAGACGTTTATCCTTTCCGTTCCAGTGGCATGGTGCCCGGCTATTGCGGTTCGTGCCGCAGGCCAAACTGCCGAGAAGGGCGTTCTTCGGCATCGCTCTTTTCTTCAAGTGAGGTAACCTATGGCGACAGTCACAAAGAAAGAACTTATCGACCGCATCGCAGAGCACACCCAGGCCAAGCGAGTCTCCGTGAAGCGCATCGTTCAAGCGTTTCTCGATGAAATCGTTAAGGAACTGTGTCAGGATAACCGTTTGGAGTTCCGGGACTTTGGCGTCTTTGAGACGAGGACGCGGGCTTCGAGAACTGCCCAGAACCCGAAAACACTGGAGCGTGTGGAGGTTCCGACCAAGCGCACGGTAAAATTCAAGATGGGCCGGTTGATGAGAGAGAACCTCAGTGCTTCGGCGCGCGCATCGGTGCGGGCCAAGCCGGGCTTGTGAAGGCAACGGTCGTTTCCGCCGCACCCCAAGGCCGGCCGAAACGACGGATTGTTCCGGATCTCTTCCAAAAGGAGCCTCGTATGTTGGAAGGAAAGGTCAAATGGTTCAACCCGAGGAAGGGGTATGGATTCATTGGGACCGATGACGGCCGGGATATCTTCGTGCATTATTCCAGTATCGCAGGGGACGGGTTCAAAACGCTCGATGAGGGAGATGTCGTTCTGTTCGAGGTGGTCCAGGGTGAAAAGGGGCTCAGGGCCACCAACGTCGTGCTGAAGTCCTCCTCGCAAGAGCAAGCATCATGACGACACGGAGGTCCGGGAGGAGGTTGAAGGGTGTTGGGCCGTCTGCAGAGCCGCCCCGCCTGACGGGATTCTAAGGACGGTGTGACGGCGCCGGGTGGCCGCGCGATTGCCGCCGGCCCGTATCCCTCTTGCATCCTGCGCTCGATTGGCGTATAATGGATATTGCAGGAGAAGAGAAGATTATGGATGCTGGCACTTACCATTCCGGACTTGACTGTAACGTGCTGGTGCTCAACAAGCACTACATGGCCATCCGTGTTGTCGGTGCGAAGCGTGCGTTTTCCCTGTTGTGCCGCGATTTGGCGGAGGTCATTTCGTTCGAGGCGGAGACCTACACCAACTACGATTTCAGGAGCTGGTGCGAGGTGAGCCAGTCGAGGCATCAATTCGAGCCGCAGGCCCACGACTGGGTCTCGACGGTCAATCTGTACATCGCCGTGCCGCGGATCATCCGGCTGCTGTTCTACGACCGCCTGCCGCGCACCGAGGTCAAGTTCAACCGCCGCAACATCTTCGCCCGCGACCGGAACCACTGCCAGTATTGCGGCAAGCGGTTCCCCATGCCCGAGTTGTCCCTGGACCACGTCATTCCTCGCAGCATAGGCGGCAAGGCGACCTGGGAGAACATTGTCTGCGCCTGTGCGAACTGCAACGTCAGGAAGGGCGGCCGAACCCCCAAGCAGGCCCACATGACCCTGATCAAGAAGCCCATCAAGCCCAAGCACAGTCCCATGCTCCACGTCCACCTCGGCCACCAGCGCTACCGATCCTGGAAACAATTCCTCGACCACGCCTACTGGTCCGTCGAACTGAA
>CBFDDG010000015.1:0-22271 GCA_965603505.1 uncultured Phycisphaerae bacterium
CGGGCGGCTACGACCACCTGGGAGTTTGACCAGCACACGATAGGGAGACTGCGATGATGAAGAGACACACGGCGATTGCACTGACGGCTGGATTGATTTCGCTGGTATGGGTTTTCGTTGCGAGCGGTGCGGAAAGGCTCGATCGCGGACTGATCGCACTGCAGCGGGACGACGGCTCCGTGTTCCTGAGCTGGCGATTGCTTGATGACGATCCGGTGGATATCACCTTCAGGATCGCGCGTAGATCCCGCAATGCGAGCGATACGGCCCCGGTCGTTCTTACGGGAGAAGGGTATCGGCAGACTCACTTCATCGATACAGAGCCGCACGCCGAGCCGTGCCTGTACGGATTGTTCACGGGCGAGCCCGGAGCTTCTGGCTCCGATGAACTCGCGGCGGTGGCCTTTGAGAGGTCGGATTCTCCCAGGCCGTATCTGAGCATCCCATTAGCCGGCGATTATGACTTCCAGAAGGTCGGTGTCGGCGATCTCGATGGGGATGGGGCCCTGGAGTTTCTCATCAAGCAGCCCAACTTCAATACCGACCCCTATCAGCAGCCCGGCTACTGGAAGCGGAGCACGACGACGTATAAGATCGAGGCCTACCGGCTCGACGGCACGCTACTCTGGCGTCACGATATGGGGTGGTCCATCGAGGCGGGCATGTGGTACTCGCCGTGGATCGTGTACGACGTCGACGGTGACGGCAAGGCGGAGGTCTACTGCAAAGCGGGCGAGGGCGACCCGCGCGATGAGAAAGGACTCGTCCAGACGGGGCCCGAGTATCTTATCAAGTTGGATGGCGAGACGGGTAAGGTCGCAGCCAAAACGGAATGGCTCAGCCGCGAGGGGTATCCCGACTACAACTACTATTGCCGGAACTTCCTCGCCGTCGCTTACCTGGACGGCAGGACTCCATCCATCATCATGCATCGCGGCACGTACAATCTGATCAAGACGCAAGCCTTGGACAAGAACTTCGATCGGATCTGGTATTGGGATTCGACGCAGGAGCAGAAGAAGTATCGCGGCCAGGGTTCGCATGGCCTGATCGCCGCCGACGTGGATGAGGACGGGCGCGATGAGCTCGTCATCGGTGGGGCGGTGCTCGATGATACCGGCAAGGGGCTCTGGACTCTCGAGATGGGACATCCCGATGTGTGCTACGTTGCCGACATCGACCCGGACAATCCCGGACTGGAAATCTTCTATGGCTTTGAGAGTCGCCAGAAAACGGATGGCCTCTGCGTTGTGGATGCGAAGACCGGGCACAAGCTCTGGACGCACAAGGAGCCCACGTATCACGTCCACGACCAGGGCATGATTGGAGACCTGCTGGCGGAGCACCCGGGAATCGAGGTCTACGCCGGCGAGCAGAAGTTCCCTCGCCGCTGGCTCTACAGCGCCTCCGGCGAGCTTATCGAGTTTCGGGAAAAGGGGCCTCTTGCCCCGCGCCCGTTGTGGTGGGATGCCGACGTGCAGAAGGAGATCATTCTCGGTGGGGCCATCCGTAATTGGAACGGCCCGGCCCTCCAGGCGATCAAGGGACGTGTCATCGTCGTGATGGACTGCCTCGGAGACCACCGCGAAGAAGTGATTACGAGTGTGAAGGGCGAGCTGCGCATCTACTCGACCACGATCCCTTCGACCGCTCGAAGGCCGTGCTTGTTGCAGGATCATCAGTACCGCATGGGCGTTGTGGCGCAGACGATGGGCTACTATTATCCGGCCCAGCTTGGTGAATAAGGGCCAATTCCCTTGAGGTAGTGCGACACCATGGAGATTGCAGTCACATCTCATTCGCCCTCGGAGACGCTCGATCTGGGTCGGCGGATCGGTTGCCGGCTCAAGGGCGGCGAGATCTTTGCGCTGTGCGGGCCGTTGGGCAGCGGCAAGACGCACTTCATCAAGGGCGTTGCGGAGGGCGCTGGCGCCACGAGCCGCGAAGGCGTCACAAGCCCTACGTTCGTTATTGTCAACCAGTACTCGGGTCGACTGGATATCTATCATATTGATGCCTACCGGCTCGACTCCGTCGCCGAGTTCGAGATGCTCGGCTTCGACGACTTCTGCTATCCGGAGTCCGTCGTCCTGATCGAATGGGCGGATAAAATCGAGCCTGCCATTCACGATACGGGCTATATCCGCATCGATCTGGCGCACGCCGGGCAGCGGACGCGGACCATCCGCATTCAGAACGCGCCCGCGTATCTGAATGTCCTGTAATCCTAAGAGGCGATTTTTTTCTCCGGCCGTTTTGCACCACGCGCATTGTTTCTTATGTTTTGGTTGAACTGAGGGGGGGCCGCAGATAACGCCGCCCGGCGCGTTCCCGGACGGCACCTTACAGGGCCCCCAAATTCGTCGAGGACTATAAACGTGGAAGTGTTCATGCAGGTATCCGGGTCGTTATTCCTGTCTTTTGGGAGGGTCTGCCGCTCAAGCAAAATCATTTCCGTCAAGTGCCTTGTCGATTCCGTCGATAAGGTTTAGCGTCGTAGACAAGACTGACCCGTGCGTATCGTATGGGTCCCATTCAATCAATTTCTCACACTGAGGAGGAAGACAAGATGAAGGCAAAACGCGGCTTTACATTGGTCGAAATTCTGATCGTCGTGGTCATTCTGGGTATCCTTGCGGCGATCGTCATTCCGCAGTTTACCCAGGCCAGCAGCGAGGCCAAGACCAACAGTCTGTGCAGCGACCTGCAGACCCTGCGGTCCCAGATCGAGCTGTACAAGTGCCAGCACAACGACGTGAATCCGGTCCTGAACACCTTCGAGGAGCAGATGATCTACACCTCGGACATCGCCGGCAATCCCAGCACGGACAAGATAAGAACCGCCCTGTATGCGTTCGGTCCGTACCTGGAGAGGCTCCCGGACAATCCGTTCACCAATAGTGAGACTGTTGTCGCCTGGGGCGCCAGCGCCGTGACGGACGGCTGGGAATACAACGCGACCACCGGCGAGATTCGCGCGGCGATTGACACGGTCGATCCGAATGCACATCAAGATCTCTAAGCATCGCATGTGCTAATCTGTAACGCGTCATCAAAGGCTGACCGTGCGAGGACGCTTGTCCAAGCCGGTCAGCCTTTTTGATGAAATGCAAAGGAGCATTGAGGGGATGGAAAGGTTATATATGAGACGGGCAAGGGCCTTCACACTGGTTGAGATCCTGATCGTAGTGGTCTTGCTGGGTGTCCTGGCCGCCATTGTGGTTCCGACCGTCGGCAACAGCGCCACGCGTGCCCGGGAGACCACGCTGGCGATGGACCTGAACCTGCTGCGGCGGTTCATCCCGATCTATACGAGCCAGCATCTGGAGACGCCGCCCGGGTACCCGAACGGGAACAGAAACACGCCTCCCACGGAAGATGCCTTTGTCGAGCAGGCCACGTTATCCAGCACCGCCGCCGGCCTGACGGCCGCACGAGGGAGCGCGGGTTTTCCGTACGGGCCCTATCTGTCCAAGATACCGGTGAATCCATTCAACAGGCTGGATACCGTTGAGATCCTGGCCGACGGTCAGGCGTTCCCGGCGACGGCGGATGACAGCCACGGCTGGGTCTGCAAACCGGCCACGGGCGAGATCAGGCCCGACAACACCGGCAGTGACAGTTCCGGCGAGTTGTACTATGACTATTGATCCCACGCAAACACGCGGCCCGGCCCGAGCCGGCTTTACGCTGCCCGAAGCCGTCATGGCTATGGTCATCCTGGGCATCGCGGCAGCCGGGGTGATGCTTCCGTTCAGTGCCGGCGCATCCGCCCAGGCCCAGGGCATGCACAAGACGTTGGCGGCGAACCTCGCCAACGATCTGATGGAGCGGATCGCGACGAAGCCTTTCCACGATCCCGACGGCAGTCCCTACGACTACCTACCCGGGCCGGAGGCGGGGGAGGCGACGGTCGCCGATTTTGACAACGTTGACGATTTTGACGGCTATGTGGAGTCGCAAGGGCAGGTGAGCGACGCCAGTGCCGTTGTCCTCACGGATCCAATGTACGCCAACTTCGGAAGGAAGGTGACCTGTGCGTACGTGTACGTGCCGCAGCAGAACCCGCCGACGGCGTCGCCGAACTTCATTCTCGTTTCAGTGGAAGTCCGTTATCAGGGCAGAGCGACCGTGACGGTCAGTCGCCTCGTAGGCGAGTGAGATTCTCCGGGGCGATCAGACGCGCGGCGTTGGAGACTGCCCAGTCATTATCTATCTTTTAGGCAGAGATCGGGCCGTGTCGTACGCACGGTCCGAAAACTTTTCCTTGTGTACCGAGATCGTGATGTTTGGAAATGGAAATGATGCAGAATACTCAGCACACCAAGGCTTTCACCCTGATTGAGCTGCTGGTCGGGCTGCTCATCACGAGCATCATTCTCTCCGCCGTCGCGACCCTCGCCTTCGCCTTCACGAGCGCAAATGCCGCCAGCGGCGATACGGCCTATAAGCAGGCGCAGCTCCGTCATGCGACGCTGTACGTTTCCGAGCTGATTCGCCAATGTAAGCTCGTCTGTGCTGTCACGGGCAACGAGATCGTCGTGTGGCGCGACGACGACAACGCCGATAATCAAATCAACCTCAACGAACTCGTCCACATCCAGCGCGGGACGAACGCGGATATGCTTCGGCTGTGCCAATTCTCCTCCGCCGATAATCCCCAAATGGATGTCAGCGGTCTTACGGTGTCGGCGACAGCATCGTCCCCGTCGGGCTACAGCGAACGGTACGTGCCATTGATCCCCGAGTGCGCCGACGTGCAGTTCGTTCTCGACCAGGCGCCTCCATTCACCCGGCTGGTCACGATCTCGTTCGATTTGACCGAGAACAACCTTGTACGGCGGTATGAAATCACTGCGGCGCTGCGTGCGTGGGCCGGTCATCTGCTCAATGAGACCGGCGATGCCATCGTGGCGACGGACGACGATTAGAGACAATAGGGGAGCGGCAAGCACAGAATGCCTGCAATCATTCATCCATCCTGCGTTACCGACCGCCGCCGAGGTGTGGCCCTGCTGATGGTCCTGCTGATCGTCCTGGCCGTAACGATCGTGTCGACGGGGTTTCTGGCACGAGCCGATGTGGAGATGGCCTGTGGAGAGAATATGGCCCTGCGGACGCAGATGGACCAGTTGGCGGATTCGGCCCTCGAGCATGCCAAGGGCCTGCTCCTGCACCCGCAGGATGTGCCCTCGGCGTACTGGACGGGCACCACGCAACTGCAACTCATCGACGGGAGCCGCGATTACTACGATGTGCAGATCGTGCGGGATGCCTGCGAGCCATCCGACTACTGCACCTACAACGTCACGTGTGAGGCGTACAGGCTGAGGGGCGCGGAGAAAACCGGTTCGAGCCGATTATCGGCTCAGCTTCGCCTGGATCCCTGCATCGCACTATGGACGGGCGGCGACCTTGTCCATCGTGCGGGCTGGCTCTGCCACGGCGACGTCCGCTGCTCGGGCACGGTCACGGTCATTGCCCCCGGTGCCATCGACGGCGACGTGTTCTCTGCCGGACTGACCGGCAGTGCGACCGGGGCTCACAGGACGCCGGACGACCTGTCACTGACTTGGCCTCCGCTGACGGCGGCCTATTTCCATCCGGAGTACGCCGTGTTCCCGATCAGTCCGGGAACCTTGTCCGATACGGTTTATCAGCCGGCACGGATCTGGTCCTGCACCGGCGATCTCACGCTTGGCAACAACGTGACAATTGAGGGCATGCTGTTCGTTCAGGGGAACCTGACGATCAACGGGACTGGAAACTCGGTCACCGCCGCCAAGAATCTGCCCGCCGTGTACGCGAGCGGGAATCTGATCTTCCGAAGCGCCAGCGACGTACAAATCAACGGTCTCGTGGTCGTTGACGGCGACGTTTTTATCGGGGCCGATACGGCGAATGGCAGCATCACGGGTGGACTCTTTGCGGCACGCCAGGTGGCGGAAACCGCCGTCGATTCATCGGGCAACGGAAACGACGCCGTGATTCACAGTCAGCCCGTGTGGCGCCCTGCGGGAGGCCATGATGGCAGCGGGGCTTTGGATTTCGATGGGATCGATAATTATCTCCAAACGCCGGACAGTCTCGCGGCTCTGCAACTGACAGACGAGTATACTCTCTCCGTTTGGGTCCAACCGGCGGCCGTCCAGAAGGACTGGGCTACCCTCCTGACCAAGACCGACCCGGACGGTCTCGACAACCATTGGACGCTGCAATTCGAGAAACCCGCCACGACCCTCGTTGTGCGCCATCCAACCGGGCCCTGGGACACCGAAATCACATTAGGCCAGTTGACCGCGGATGGAGCGTGGCATCACGTGGCCATTGTCCGCCAGGCCGACGGCACGATGCTCTCCTATCTTGACGGTGCCCTGCACAAGACCATGGATCCCAACGATACGTTCAAGAACAGAGTTCCCGGCTTTGGCGACGGCCACCTCAACATTGGCGCGGATCGGACGGTCTCTACCGACTACGTCTACAAGGGGTCAATCGACGAGATTCGCATATACAGCCGAGCCCTGACCCTCGCAGAGGTCAACACGCCACCCAATGATCCATCCTCTCTGATCGGACATTGGCGGCTCGATGAAGCAGGATCTCAAATGACGATCGCGGCGGAACCGGCCAAAGCGGCTATCTTCCTCTGGCCCGATCGGCACTGGAGTCCGGCGGCTGGTGCATTTTTCAAGAGTATTCGCAGGCAGTAAGGTGAGCAGGGAGTGCATATGGCAAGTCCGAATGGGCATCTGCTTATCGGGCCTGAGAAGGCACACGGGAAAAACCGCGACGCTTCCGAGTTCGCGCGGGCGAATGCCGTCCGGGCAGCGGTGCAAATTCGCCGTCGCCGGCCAACAGCCCTGTGGTTGAAGCAGCCCGTGGTTTTATGGACGTTGGGTTCGAATATGCGGGTTTTGCCAATGATGCCGGTGCGGCACAGCGGAGCGCTCGCGATCCTTGAGGCCGGACGTGAAGCCGAGCCGTGTCCGAGGTAAAGGCCGGTTATGAATGGACCGAATAAACAGCAGAGGTGGGGTCGGAATGAGCCGCAACACAAAACTGAGAATGGTTCGACGCGTATCGCGGTGTCAACCGCGCTGCACGGCTTGTGTAAACGTAAAACAGTGCGTTATGGGGGATGACATGGTGCAGCAAGGACACGGTTGCGCGCGCGGGGACGTGAGCGAAGCCTCTGCAAGAGAGAGCAACACAGAGGGCTTCACGCTCGTCGAGGTGCTGATTGTCATCGTTATCCTGGCCATCGCGGCAGCGGTCGTTGTGCCCATGGCCTCCTCGGCAGGGGGTACGCAAATCCGTGCCGCCACCAACATGCTGGCCGCCGATCTGGAGTATGCCAAGAGCATGGCGATCAGCACGGGGCGGATGCACTGGGTCGTGTTTGACAAGACGGCCGAAACGTATCAGATCGAGGATGTGAACGGGGTGATCCCCCACCCGATCAAGAAAGGCACTGCCACTTACATCGTCAACTTCCAGAGCGACGGCAGACTGGACCGGGTGGATATCGTCGACGCCAGCTTCGACCTGACCAATGGCGTGGGATTCGACTACCTGGGCAGTCCGTATTGCGGGAGCCCCAGCAGCGCTCCCGATCCTTTGGATAGCGGCTTTGTCAAGCTGCAGGCCGGCGGGGTCACCAAAAAGGTAAACGTGGAGCCCGTGACGGGTTTCATTTCTATTTCCGATTCCGACTGAGTACATCCGACATGTTGGTATCGAACTGGACAACCGGGAATCAGAGGGTTCAGCCGATTGGCCTGGACATCGGCCACAGCGCGCTGAAGATGGTCCAAGTGGCCGTCTGTGAAGACCGCCTGCGGCTCTTGGCGGCCCGCAGGCTCCCTGTCGATCCACAGGTTGCCTGGGATACCGCGGAGGGACGGCGCGTCCTTGCGCTGTCCATACGACAATTGCTGGCGGGCGGCGATTTCCGAGGCCGAAAAGTCATCTCGGCTCTGCCGATTGACCGGTTCAGGATCACGTCCCTGCGATTAGCGGAGGCCGAAGCATTCCAGGCCGAGAAGGCCCTGCGCCGAGAGGCCACGGAGCGGTTCGGCCTGGATCCTCGCGAGGATAGCATCAACTATCTGCTTGCCGGCAGTGTCCGCCAAGGTGATGAGTTGAAGAACGAGTACATTCTTCTGGCCGCTGATAGTCAAACGGTGCGAAACCACATTGCCCTGCTCGAAGAAGCCGGATTGATCCCTGCCAGCATCGACGCTCCGCCTTGCGCGTTGTTCCGGAGCTTCGAGAGAACCATGCGTCGGCAGGAGGACCAGGAAAAGACGATCATCTTTACCGATATCGGCCACCGCTATACCACGGTGGTCTTCGGCCGGGCCGGGGAGATCTGCTTCATCAAACAGATTCCCATCGGCACGGGCCATTTCGACGAAGAGATTGCCTCGTCGCTGGGCATCGCCGAGGCGGATGCCCAACTGCTTCGGTTCAAGCTGCAGCGGGACGAACCGGTCGAAGCGGCCACGCGACGTCACGTCGTCGACGCACTCAACACGATGGCGGAGCAGATCGCAGGCGAGATCTCCCTGTGTCTGCGGTATTACACGGTCACGTTTCGGGGCAAGCGCGTGGAGCGGGCCGTGGTCGCGGGCGGCGGGGCCTATGAACAGGTTCTCCTGGACGTTTTGCGCCGCCATTTGTCTGTGGAAATCGAGATTGCGGAGCCGCTTCGCGGGTTCGACTTCCGCAAGGGGGACGGCAACTGGCAGGAGCGGTCCGCCGATCTGGCCCTGGCGGTTGGGTTGAGCCTGAAGGGGTGGGGGACGCCGGAAGCCGTCAAACCAGGATGCACCGTGGAGGAGTCACCGGTGCCGGAAGGAGAGCCCGCATGAAAGAGCTCGACTTCCTTCCCGAGTGGTACAAGGAGGGTCGGCGTCGTCGATCCCACATGCGCAGACAATACGTCGCTCTCGCGGTCATCTTCCTTGCGATGATGGCGTTCAATCTGACGGCGACGCACAGGGCAGGCAAAGCGGCGGCGGAGCTGGCGCATTTCGAGGAGCAACGGATGCGTGCCGAAGGGGTTGTGCACGAGTTCAGTGTGGTCACCAAAGAGCTCAATCAACTGAAAGTCAAGGCCGACCTGATGGAGCGGATGGACTCGAAGATCGACGTCGCCGCCGTTCTGGCGGAGATGAGCTGTCTGATTACCGGGCCGGCTGCGCTGAGCAGGGCGGAGTTCATCGCGGAACCGTTGTCTCGCCCGGCGCCCCAGGAGAGCGGCTCGGCCGTGCGAATGGCCGGCGCGACGGGAACGTCGGAGGCGCAACTGCCGTTCGGTCGCACGCGATTCCGTATCGTTCTCGCGGGGGTGGCGGCGCATCCTTCGCACGTCGCCGACCTGGTCTGCAGGCTGGATGAGTCGTCCTATTTCCAGCGTGTGTACCCTTCCTTCTCTCGGCCGACAAAGATTCGAGTCGCCGGTCCAACCGCCGGGGGATCACAGACGGATGCCGCCGCGCAAAGGGGCTCGGAGACGCTGGAGGTGACCGAATTCGAGATTACGTGCCATTTGGCGAATTATGAGGAAATCGATCCCTGATGGGTGAAACCGGATCCAGATTGTTACGCCGGAACCGGCAGACATGGGTCTGCATCGTGGCGGTGCTGTTTGTCGGTGACTTTATCCTGTACGGCTATCTCCCGTCGCACGAGCGGCTGGAATCGCTTCAGCAGGTCCGCGGGCGGCAGTCCCAGACGATCCGGATGGCGGCCGCCCAGAAAGCGGAATTGCCCGCCCTCAGGCAGCGTCTGCGACGGGTCCGTCAGACCGTGGAACGGTATGATGCGTGCGTTCCCACAGAAAGGGCCCTCGGTACGTTTCTACAGCAGATCGCCGCGATCATGACGCAGCATCATCTGACCGATCAGGTGGTCGTCCCCGGAAAGGAACTCCGGACCAATGATTTGACCTGGATCCCCGTGCAGATCACGTGCAAGGGAACCCTTGCGGACATGTTCGATTTCTTCACCGGCCTGCAGGAATTGGACAGGCTGATCCGTTTCGACAAGGTCGTGTTCAAGAACAACCCCGAGTTCACCGGACAAGTCAGTATGCAGACGGACGCGATGATCTTCCATCGGTCGTTTGGACAGCAGCAGGCGAGTGACTCGGCGGGTGTGAGATCGAGAAACGGTGCTGACCATGGGGCATAGCAGAAAAATCCACATTCTGTTCGCACGTAAGCTTCTGGACCATCTGGCTGTGAACGGCAAGAAGACGGTCCTGGCGCTGGCGCTGCTCGTCTTCATGGGCTTTCTGTGGATCCGGGTCCTGACAGGACAAAAGCCCGGTTCCGCGGCGGCCGCTCGGGGGCCCGGACCGGCTGCGCACACACAGCCCGAGACGGCGAACAACCTGCAGTTCGTCGAGTTGCCCAAACTTCCCGGACGCAATGATTCCATCTATAGAGATTTTTTCACGATACAGGATCGGGCGCTTTTCCGACAGAACGGCGCCCGAAACACAGGCACTGAACCAGAAGTACACGCTACCTCTTCCAACCGTGCTCAAGAAGTGATCCAAAGAGTCGCACAGAGATTGAAACTGACCGCGGTGTCCCTCAGTGAGAATCCCCAGGCCTTCATCAACGATCGACTGCTGAGAGTCGGGGACAGGCTCACCCTCAAAGAGGGCGCCAAGGTCATCGAATTCGAAGTACTACGAATCTATGAAAACTCAGTGCTTGTAGGGTGTGAGGATACGCAACTGACGCTGAAACTGGCGCAGTCTCTTGAAGTGAACGAGTAAGTGACAGGCTTTGAAGCGATGCGGGGTGTAACCGCTTCCAAGAACTGGAATGAGAAAGAACAGGAGTGCAACTATGTATGAGGACAAACCCATGAAGAGAACAGTTTTGACATCGAGGAGCCGATGGCTCTATATTGTTATGCTCCTTGCGCTCGCGGCAGGGCCCGTCCTTGCTGCTGAGTCGGGTGCATTCGCTGTCGATCCGAACGCCGCTCCGAACGGCGTGGTGATCGATCCAAATCAGGCGATGATCGATTCGGACAGTGGCTTGATCAAGTTCATCGCGTTTCAGAAGGACAGCAACATCCGGGACGGCTTGCGTTTGCTGGCTGTTCTGTGCAAGAAGAACATCGTGCCCTCGTCCCGGGTCGACGGGCTTCTGACCGTCAGCAGGCTCTATGAAGTGACGTTCGAGCAGGCCCTGGCCGCCATCCTCGGGCACGGCTTCAAGTACGAACAGGATGGTGACTTCGTCCGAGTCTGGACGACCGAGGAATACAAGCAGATCAGGGAGGACCCGGAGCGGATGATTCACAAAGTCATCACGCTGTACTACATCACGGCCGAGGAGGCCTCGAAGCTGATGCAGCCCGTGCTGAGCACTGCGGCGAAGATCCAGATGAGCAGCCCTGCCGAAGAGAAGATCTCTGAGGGCACTCAAATCGGGGGCGGAGGTGCATCGCTCAGCGGGGGGGGCGGAGGTGACAACCTCGCCCTGAACGACATGATCGTGGTCTTCGATTACCCTGAGAACATCGAGAAGGCTGAAGCGATCATCCGTGAAATCGATGCGCGACCGAAGCAGGTCCTGATCGAGGCGACGATTCTGGCCGCACGGCTGACCGAGACAACGGAGTTCGGCGTGGACTGGAACCTGTTGAGCGGTGTGGCCATAACGGGTTTCCCATCGAGCCTCGTCGGTGGGCAGGGTACGCCGATCGACCAGTGGGGCTTTGCATGGCCGAGCGGCGAGCAGAGCGGACTGGCGATCGGATTCTCCTGTGACAACGTGCAGGCGATCCTTACCGCCCTGGAGACGGTCACCGATACCACCCTGCTCGCCAATCCAAAGATCCTGGCTGTCAACAAGCAGGAAGGGTCTGTGCTGATTGGCAAGAAGCTGGGTTATCTCGACCAGACGACACAGACGCAGACATCGACGACGCAGTCGGTGAAGTTCCTCAATACCGGTACGCAACTGATCTTCCGGCCGTATATCGGTGACGACGGATATGTCCGAATGGATATTTATCCCAAGGACAGCGACGGCATCGTGAAGGGCAACGGCATTCCTGATGAGACGACGACCGAGTTGAGAACAAACGTGGTTGTCAAGGATGGCGAGACCATCATTCTGGGTGGTCTGTTCCGCGATGTGGTTACGGCGGATCGCTCGCAGGTTCCCGTGCTTGGCAATCTGCCTGTGCTGGGGGCGCTGTTTAGAGGCACCGTTGACAAGGTGCAGAGGGAAGAGGTGATCATCATGCTGACACCTCACATCATCGTGGAAGCCTCCGAGACCGATCCCGACAAGCGGGTGGATGACATCCGTCTCAAGAGGGAAGCGGCGACGGACAACCTGCAGATGGGGGATCGGGCGAGAATCGCCGAGGAGGCCTACGCCAGCGCCGCCAAGAACTATCTGGAAGGCGACGTAGGGCGGGCCCTTACGCACTTGAAGATCGCGCTGATGATGCGGCCGACCTATCTGGAGGCCCTGCGTCTTCGCGAGCGGATTATCGCTGAAACCGACCCGGAGCAGCTCAAGAGGCTCGACAGTGTCGTACGGGCCGAGATCGATGAGCAGGAAGCCGCGGATTGGGTGCGACGGTAGCCGGTATCGGTGATCGAACGAGAGAACACCGGTTCTCGATGGGGTCGGAGGAGTTGTGTTCAGAGGCCAACGAAGCGTAACGTGGATCGCTACGGCAGTGGCATTTGCCTCGCTGGTGACGGCGGCTCTTGCGGAACTGCAGGAGCCCGTCACCGGGGCGGGGGGGTGCAGCCAGGCGGCGATGTTACGCCTGATAATGTACTGCATCGGGGCTGTGGGCGTGATCTTCCTCGGTCTTGGCTACGGCCGAGTGACCGGGGCGATCACGTCCATGGCCAACCGGCTCAGATCGGAACAGCCCGTGCCATGGGACGCGGGAACTCCGCGAGTCCTGCGGGCGCTGACCGATGCAGTGGCCTCTCGTCTTGGAGCCCGTGATGATTCCGTTCGGCAGCTCCAGGCCCAACTGAAGGACTTTCAGATCCAATCGCAGCTTTCCGACCGGGAAAAGAGACACGCGGAGGCGATTTTGTACAGCCTCCGCGATGCCGTGATCGTCGTGGATGGATCCGACAGACTCCTGATGGCCAATGCGCCGGCGGCCCGACTCTTTGGGTTTGACGCCGAGCAGTGCCGCCATCGGCCGCTTGCCGAAGTGATCGGCGGGACACACGGCCCATTCACAGAACTCGTGTGCCAGAGCCGGCGACATCGCACGGAGGCGACGCGGCGCGAGCTGCAGTTCCCCGTGGGGGACCGGCCACACACGTTCGACACCATCATCTCCTGCGTGCAGGACGATGCAAGGGTGTGCGGCGTGGTGGCGGTGCTCCACGATGTTACGAGGGAGAAAGAAGTCTCCCAAATGAAGAATGACTTCGTCAGCCACGTCTCCCACGAACTGAAGACGCCGCTCGCGTCGATTACGGCCTATTCCGAGATGCTTGTGGACGGGGAGGCCGACGATGAGGAAACGCGCAGGGAGTTCTACACCATCATTCAGAGCCAGGCACAGCGTCTGAACCGGCTGATCGAGGACATTCTGAACGTCTCGCGCATCGAGTCGGGCCTGATCAAAGTCAGTAAGGAGCATGCGAGCCTGACGATTCTGATCGAAGAGCAGATGCAAATGATTCGCAGCTACGCCGAGGAAAAAGAGATCGCGGTTATCGGTCAGAAGCCCATTGTTTTCGACCAGGTCCGCGTCGACAAAGACATGATTTCTCAAGTGATCGTCAACCTTTTGAGCAACGCCATCAAGTACACCCCGTCCGGCGGTCGCGTGACGGTCGGAACGGAAGTGGACGAGACGGCGGGCCTGGTGCGGGTGACGGTGGGCGATACCGGCGTCGGCATCCCCCAGGATGAGGTCGAGCACGTCTTCGACAAGTTCTACCGCGTCGGCGCGAACAATAAACAAGCCAAAGGGACCGGCCTTGGCCTAAACCTGGTCAAACAAATAGTCGAAAAGGTACATGGTGGCCGCGTGTTCGTCACCAGCCAGGTGGGGGTTGGCAGCACGTTCGGTTTCGAGCTGCCTCTGGCGGCCGCCGGGCAGGTTGCCACCGCATAGTATGGACCTGTTGAGACAACCCCACGGAGGAGTGGAAATCCAACATTGAATTCTCGGGGAGGATGAGAATGACGGCCAGTAAGGTACTTGTGGCAGATGACGAAATCCACATTATCCACGTGGTTGCGATCAAGCTTCGCAACAACGGCTACGAGGTCATTGCCGCCAACAATGGGGCGGAGGCCTACGAACTCGCGTGCCGAGAGAAACCGGACATCGTGGTCACGGACTACCAGATGCCCCTGATGACGGGGCTCGAGCTGATTGAGAAGCTGCGACACGACGAGCAAACGAAGAATATTCCGGTGATCCTGCTGACCGCCCGCAGTTTTGCGGTATCCCAGGAACAGCAGGAGAGCCTCGGGGTGGCGAGTTGTCTGAGCAAGCCATTCAGTCCCAAGGAGTTGCTCAAAACGATCCAGGACATTCTGTACCAGCGTGAGCTTGCTCTGAAGAGTTGATCCGCGCAACGTCTGTCCGCCGCTCCAAACGCATGGGTGAATTCGTGGAAACGGCCGTACCGAACATAGCGATGCCGGGACTGACCGCGCAGCAGCGACGAGAGCTCGAAAAGCTCGGGGAACACATTATGCGCTTCGGTGTGAACGTCGCTGTCGTGGGCCCCGAGGGTCAACTCGACGTTCTGCTGAATGCGGGCTCATACGAGAGTGATGCGCAGCAACTGGTGGAGGCGGGGCGATGTACCTGCCAAAAGGCCACACAGCGCCGGCAGGAGGGCGTGGATATTCCCGTCTGGCAGTTCGGGGACACGCATCTGCTCCTGGCCGCGCCTCTGGTTATGCCTCCGGTTGCCGCCGGTTGTCGCAGTCCCGCCGGTGCGGTCGTTATCGACCTTGGCGAGCCGTCTGCCGCGGATGGAGCCTCGGAACGAGGCATGGGTATGCCGCCGCTGTCCCATCGGGATAATGAGGTCGAGTGCTTCAGTGAGATGCTGCGGCTGCTCGCCCGCAATTTTCAGACGACCATCAGGACCGAGGAGCAGATCGAACTGGTCGGCGTTGAACTGGCCCGCGTCTACGAAGAGTTGGTGCTGCTGCACAGGATCAGCACCAACATGAGGGTCACGGAATCCGACACGAATTTTCTCCAGCTTGCCTGCGACAGCCTGACGGAGATGGTCCTCGTCGAAGGGATTGCCATTCTTTTGGAGAGAGTGGTCGACGGCGGCAGGAAGTTGGTGGTAGCGGCCGGCTCCGGGCTCATCGACATTGATGACAGGATGACGGCGATCCTGCACGGTCGTCTGAGCGATGAGGTGAGCAGGGGGCGCGAGGCCCTCCTGGATAGTGAAGTCGATTCGCCGTTTCGGTATGACTGGCCCGGCAGCGTTCGAAACCTGATCGCCGTACCGTTGTGCGCCAAGGACCAGGGCGAAGTCGCCGCACACCACACCGGAGGCGGGGTCTCCATCATCGGGCTGATGGTCGCCGTCAATCGCATCGACAAGCCCGATTTTGACAGCACGGATGTCAAGCTCTTCACGTCGGTCGCAAGCGGCTGCGCCGTGTTCATCGAAAACGGGCGGCTGTTCAATGATCTGAAGGAACTCTTCGTCGGCTCCCTCAAAGCCCTGACCAACAGCATCGACGCGAAAGACCAATATACGCGAGGCCATTCGGAGCGCGTGGCGCTGATTTCACGGTGGATCGCGGAGCGGATTGCGGAAACCGAGCCGCTCGACGAGGAGGAGATCCATAAGATCTATCTCGCCGGTCTGCTGCACGATATCGGCAAGATCGGCATCGATGAGAACGTCCTTCGCAAGAACGGAAAGCTCACTGCCGAGGAACGCGAGTGCATCCAGCGGCATCCATCGATCGGCGCCAGCATTCTGCGTGGGATCAAGCAAATGCGAGATATCGTGCCCGGTGTGCTGTGTCACCACGAGCGGATCGACGGCCAGGGCTATCCGAGCGGTCTCAACGGCGATGAGATTCCGCTCATGGGCAAGATCATCGGTCTGGCGGACAGCTTCGATGCCATGACATCACGCCGAATCTACCGGGATGCGATGAGCATCGAGCATGCGCTGGACGAGATCAAGAGGGGGCTCGGTACGCAGTTCGATCGGCAGATCGGCAAAATTCTTCTTGCCAGTGACATCTACCGTCTGTGGGACATCATCCAGGAGGGCGAGGTGCAGAGCTACGATATGGTGCATTTCGCCGACTACGGAACCGAGGCCGTCGGGACATTACTGAGATGAGAATCCATTCACAGGATTATAACGACGTCACCGTGATCGAGCTGCAGGGCGAAGTCGACAGCGAGATTGCCGAGGGGTTGAGGAGCCTGATCGTGGAGACGATCGCCGCCCAGAGGGCGGGCATCGTTCTGAACATGAGCGATGTCAGCTTCATCGACAGCCGGGGACTCGAGCTGTTGCTTTGGGTGCGGGACTATTGCCGGCAGAACAAGACGCAGCTCCGGCTGGCCGGCCTCGACGAGAACTGCCGGAAAATCCTGGAGATCACGCGGCTGCAGGATGAGTTTGACGGTCACGCGGAATTAGCGGAGGCGGTCAAGAGCTTTGCGTGATGACGCGAGCGCACCGAGGTAGGGTATGAGTCAGATTCTGCTCGAAAACAAGGCACAGCTCGGCCAACTCCTGCTGGCCCGCGGCATCGTGAGCGAAGAGCAGATCGAGAGGGCCCTGACCGAACAGCGGGAAAAGGGCCACCGCAAGCTGCTCGGCGAATTGCTCGTCGAGATGGGCCACTGCACGGAGAACCAGATTGCCTCGGCCCTGGCGGAAGGGTACGGGGTTCCCTACGCACAGATGAGCCCGAAAATCTGTGATCCCAAGGCCGTGGAGGTCCTGCCGCGGGATTTCCTCGAGGCGCACATCGTGCTGCCGCTGTTCAAGGTGCACGATGTACTCACCGTGGCGGTGAACGAGCCGACGAACGTCTTTCTCATCGATGAGATCGAGCGCCTCAGCGGCTGCCGGGTGCAGGTCGTCTGCTCCACGACCAAGGATATCAAGGCCACGCTGCAAACCTATCTTCCCGCTGCGAACGTCTTCGTGATCGACGACATCATCGATGAGGAGGGACTCGAGGAATTCACGCTCATCGAGAGCATCACGCAGGATATCAGCGACCTTGAAGAGGTGGCGGGCCAGTCCCCGGTCGTCAAGCTTGTGAACTACCTGCTCTACAACGCGGTCCGGGAGAACGCCAGCGACATCCACATCGAGCCGGACGAAAGAAAACTTCGCGTCCGCTATCGCGTGGACGGCAGGCTGTACGAGAAGATGCGACCGCCGTACCAGATGCAACCGGCCATTGTCTCTCGAATTAAGATCATGGCCGAGCTCGACATCGCGCAGCGACGCCTCCCGCAGGACGGCGGCATCCATGTCCTTGTCGAAGGCCGGCCGATCGACCTGCGCATCTCCGTCATGCCCGGAAACTTCGGGGAGAAGGTTGTCGTTCGGGTCCTCGACCCTCAGAAGATCCTGTACAATCTCGAGTCGCTCGGATTCACGTACGACAATCTGCTCCGCTTTCGACAGGTCATCCAGTCGCCGAACGGGGTCGTCCTGGTAACGGGGCCCACCGGTTCGGGGAAGAATACGACACTCTACGCGGCCCTGTCGGAGATCAACGGCGAGGAAGTGAACATCTGCACCGTCGAAGACCCAGTGGAGTGCAACATCTCCGGCATCAATCAGTTCCAGGTCAATACGGGCGTCGGATTTGCCTTCTCGACGGCATTGCGAAGCCTCTTGCGACAGGACCCCGACATCGTCATGGTGGGAGAGATCCGTGATGAGCCCACGGCCAACATCGCCGTTCAGGCGGCCCTGACGGGGCATCTCGTGCTATCCACGCTGCACACGAACGATGCTCCCGGCGCGGTGACCCGGCTCCTGGACCTGGGCGTGGCGCCGTATCTGGTGAGCGCTTCACTGAAGGGCGTACTGGCGCAGCGGCTCGTCCGCCGGATCTGTGCAAACTGCAAGACGGAGTACGAGCCTCCCGCTAGCATCCGAAAGACGGTGGAGACGGCAGGGGGGGAAGTCACGAAGTTCTACCGCGGCGTCGGGTGCAGAAAATGTCGCAACACAGGCTATGCGGGCAGAATCGCCATTCACGAGCTGTTCGTTCCCGACGACGAAATGTGCGAGATGATTAACGAGCGGATCAGCACGAAAAGACTGCGGGCCAAGACGCTCGAAATGGGAATGGTCCCGCTGCAGCACGACGGGATCGAGAAGGTCCGGGCCGGGATCGTTTCCATCGAGGAAGTCCTGCGAACCGCCGCGGCCGACGGTCCGACCGTGTGAAGTTTGATGTAAAGGGGATTGGGACTGGACGGTATGAATACCCTATTGGCTCAGACGCAGCAGACCCATGCCGAGGCTCCGGTGCACGAGGATTCGGGCGCCCAGCGGCAACCGGTTCGTCATCGAGAGACTCGCACGATTGCTTGGTCTGAACGTCTCTACCGAGTGCGGGTCAAGTCGGGAGACCTCATCCTGTTCACGACGCAGTTGGCCGTCATGCTCGACAGCGGCGTCGTTCTGAGCGATGCGCTCGATGCCATCGCCGAACAGGGTGGCGATCCGCGGTTCAAAGCCGTCATCCTGGACCTCTCGCAGCGCGTCAAGAGCGGCGAGCCGTTCTCCAAGGCACTGTCGTACTATCCGAACACGTTCAACTCCATGTTCACCAGCATGGTCCAGGCCTCGGAAGCCTCGGGGAAGATGGTCGAGATGCTCACCGTGCTCACCGGCTATCTCAGTTTCGAGGCGGATACCCGCAAGCAGATCAAGAGCGCCCTGACTTATCCGTTCATCATGGTTCTCATGGCCATCGCGGCCACGGGCACGCTGATGTTCTTCGTGCTGCCCCGGTTCATGCGGATCTACGCTGCCCGGGGCGCCTCGCTTCCCAAGCTTACCCAGGTGCTTGTCGCGGTCAGCAGGATCCTCGGGAATCTCGAAATCATGACGGTCATCGTCACCACGGCCGTTGTCGGCGGCGGTCTCCTCTGGTACTGGTCCGGGACAGCGACCGGCCGTCGGGTCCTCGCCGCCATCAAGATCCACACGCCGGTGATTGGGCCGATGTTCGTCGATATGGTCGTGACGCGCAGCATGCGCATCATGGCCACCATGGTCAACACCGGGGTCCGGCTGTTGGACGCGATCCAGGTGATCCAGGGGGCCGTGGACAACTACTACTTTCAGCGGTTGTGGGAGGAGGTGGACGAGAAAATCCAGGATGGATATCAACTCTCCGAATCCATCCTGCTTGCGAAGAGCGGCGATCTGATCTCGCCGGGCATCATCCAGATGCTGCGCGCCGGCGAGAAGAGCGGCCGGCTCGGCGAGGTCTGCGACAAGGTCTCCGTCTTCTACGAGAAGAAGCTGGAGGCCTCGATCCGGAACGTGATGACGCTGATCGAGCCGCTGATGATCACGGTGCTCGGGGGCATCATCGGAACCATCGCCATTGCGCTGCTTCTGCCGGTCTTCCGGGTCTCAAGCGTCATCGCCCACTGATTGGGAGCCAACACATCGCCGCCGCTGCCCGCACGGGCTGGGGGCCATCAGAGGCTTGTTGCGGCCAGAATCTTGCGACAGGTGCAGTGATTTCCCAGATGACATAATGCGAGCCGGGTGACGCGGAACTGAATTGGGAAAGACAAGCCGGGCTCCAGTTCACCGTATCCGATCGTGATGTGGGGGCTGAAGCGTTCGAAACTCGCCTTCTGCGGATAGTCGTGAATCCATTCCAGCGTCGTCGCGGCGACCACGTCGTCGTAGATCATGGCGTCCGTCACATCGTGGCTGAAGAATGGCTTCGTCTCTTTCATGATCCGTTCGTGAAGCATCTGAATCTCATCGGTTTTCCCGACTTCGAGAAGCGATGTCTTCTCACCACGCGAGTTGGTGGGAGTCAGAATTCCCACAACACTCAAACGGTTCACGGCGGTTTTCTCCGAAAGGCCCTGTAGCAGTTCCCCGATCGTGTCAACCTCCTTCTCGTCGACACATCCCATCGCGAGGGAGATATGCGGCAGGTGCGTTTCCCCGTTCAGCACGATCTCCTCGCGACGGTCTCCGACGAGCCGTTTGTTCACTTCAATGGCTCGCTCGGTCATCGTTTCGTCGGGTAGGAGCACAACGTCGGTCGCTATCCGGACCATATCCTTCTCCTTCTTATCTACCTGTGCTCGCCGGCAATATTGCCGCGATTGTGCCTCCCGGCCGGGGTCTACGCTCCGGCTCGCCGCATTTCCTCAACCACTTCATCGAATTGCTGCAGCACGCGCGGATTCTCTTGCCGGATGATGCGATTTCCGATCAGGATGACCCCGAAGTTTGCTGCGAATCCGGGGACGATCTCATACATGTGCTCGCCCAGGCCGACCTGTTTCCACACGACGAGGACCACCGTTCCGGTCACCATCCCCAGCAGAGCCGCCAGCCAGCTCGTTCGTCGTGAGAACAGGGCGAAGAGCACCAGCGGTCCGAACGCCGCCCCGAATCCGCCCCACGCGTACGCCACGATTCCCAGGATCGTATCATCCGGACGCAGGGCCAGGACCATGGCGATGACCGAGATGACGATGACCCCGAGCCGGCCCATGAAGACCAGCTCGCGCGGACCGGCGTCGCGCTTGATGGCCTTCTGGTAGAAGTCTTCCGTGAGGGCGGACGAGGAGACGAGCAGTTGCGAATCGATCGTCGACATAATGGCCGAGAGGATGGCGGAGAGCATGATCCCGGCCAGCCACGGATGCATTACCTCCGCGATCATGACGAGGAAGACTTTCTCTTCGTCATCGCCGGGCAGGCTCTCGAACAGGCCGATCCCAATCAGCCCGATGACGACGGCCCCCGTCAGCGAGACAAAGACCCACACGATTGCGATGGCCGTGGATTCCGAGAGTTTGGTCAACGTGCGGGCGCTCATGAATCGCACGAGAATGTGGGGCTGGCCGAAGTAGCCGAGTCCCCACGCCATGGCCGAAACAATCGCCAGCACGGCGATGCCCTCCTGCGGAATGAGGCTTGCGGAGATCTCTCTGGCGGCCATCGCTTCGCGAATCCCCGCGACTCCCCCGGCTCTCGTATAGGCTACGGCGGGCACGACGACCAGCGCCACAACCATGAGCGCCCCCTGAAACAGGTCCGTCCAGCAGACGGCCAGAAAGCCGCCCATGAACGCGTAGGCGATGATGACGGCTCCACCGAGGATCACGGCGGTCGTATAGGAGATGCCGAACGTTGACTCGAAGAGCTTGCCGGCCGCCGCCAGTCCGCTGGAGGCATAGATTGTGAAGAAGATCAGGATGATGATGGCCGAGACCACTCGGAGCAATCCCGTGGGGTCGCCGAAACGCTCCTCGAAGAAGCAGGGCAGCGTGATCGTGTTCGTCTTCTGGGTGTACACGCGAAGACGCCTCGCGACCAGGATCCAGTTCAACACGGTCCCGATGAACAGCCCGACGGCGATCCATGCGTTCGTCAGGCCGCCAACGTAGATGGCCCCCGGCAGAGCCATCAGCAGCCAGCCGCTCATGTCGCTCGCCTGCGCCGACAGGGCCGTCACCCAGGCCCCCATCCCCCGCCCGCCGAGCAGGTAATCCTCGATGCTGACGCTGCGCCGGTAGAAATAAAGCCCGATGCACAACAGCAGGACGAAGTACACGATGAAGGTGACAAGTGTCGGTGTCGTCATAGCATGCTCTTGTGAAATCGAAGCGGCGCTAACTCGTGTTCAGGATCTCCTCGTTCGCCGGCCCCCACGCGGGATCGACGATGCAGAGAAAGACCAGGTCGCCCTCGCCGGCGTTCTCGATATATTGGACGGATCCGGGCGGGATATACACGGCACAGCCGGCAGTGACCGGTGCCGCCTCTGCATCGATGTGTATTCGGCCGTGCCCTTGCAGGATGTAATAGACCTCCGCCGTCTTGAGGCGGTGCCCCTTGGTTCTGCGGCTGGGGCCGACCGTCGCATGGGCGAGACTGTAGCGGATCTGGACGTTGCTCTTGTCCGGGTGAAGAAGCTCACGCAGGACCGAGTCATCCCCAGCGATGAATTCCTCACAGTCGTTCACGCGCCGGATCAACATCAGGAGCCTCCCAG
>CBFDDG010000016.1:0-21638 GCA_965603505.1 uncultured Phycisphaerae bacterium
TCCCGAATCGTCGTGGCGCCGGTCAGCACCATGACGAGCCTGTCGATCCCGATGCCGAGCCCGCCGGCCGGAGGCATGCCGTATTTTAACGCGGTGATGTAATCGGCGTCCATCTTCGTGAGCGATTCCTCCTGGCCCCGGAGCTGCGTGAGGAAATTCTCGTACTGCTGGGCAGGGTCGTTCAGCTCCGTGTAGGCGTTGGCCAGCTCCATGCCCGCGACAAACAGCTCGAATCGCTCGGCATATCTCGGATCGCTCTTGCTGCGCTTGGCCAGCGGGCAGAGCACCGCCGGGTAATCGATCACGAAGGTCGGATCGATCAGGTTGTCCTCGACGGTCGCCTCGAAGACCTCGTTGGTCACCACGGCGTCGTCCATCACGGCCTCGCCCAGATTCAGCGAGCGAGCCTTGACGCGGAGCGCCGCGATATCGTCGATGTCACAGCCGCTGTACTCTTTGAGCAATTCCGCGTACCGAGCCCGCCGCCAGGGCCGGGTGAAGTCGATCTCAAGATCGCCGAACGGGACCTTTGCACCGGAGCCTTGCGCTTCGAAGCACGCCCAGACGAGTTCCTCCGTGAGGTCCATCATCACGTGGTAGTTGCCGTACGCCTGGTAGACCTCGAGCATCGTGAACTCGGGATTGTGCTGCCGGCTGAGCCCTTCGTTGCGGAAGTTGCGATTGATCTCGAAGACCCGCTCGAGGCCGCCGACCAGCAGCCGCTTAAGGAACAGCTCGGGGGAGATTCTCAGGTACAGCTCCAGATTGAGGCTGTTGTGGTGGGTGACGAACGGCTTGGCCGCCGCCCCACCGGCGATCGTCTGCATCATCGGGGTTTCGACCTCGAGGAATCCCCTCGATTCCAGGAATCGCCGGATCGTCGCGATGATCTCGCTGCGTTTCTTGAACCGCTCCATGACCTCGGGATTGGCCCACAGGTCCACGTAGCGCTGCCGATAGCGCTGGTCGATATCCGCCAGACCGTGGAACTTCTCGGGAGGCTGGTAGAGGCACTTGCTCAGGAACGTAAGGCCGCCCTCTTCGACCCATACGGTGATCTCGCCGGTCTTGGTCTTGCCGAGCTTCCCGGCGGCCCCGATGATATCGCCGAGGTCGAGCAGCTTGGCGAGCCCCCACTGATCGGGCAGCATGTTCTTGCTCAAGCCGATCTGGATGGTGCCGCTCCGGTCGCGGAGCGTGATGAAGATCAGCTTGCCGATATCGCGCAGCAGGACGATCCTGCCGGCACACCGGGCCCGCTGCTCTTCATCGCCGTCTTTGAATCGGGCTCTGGCCTCCGCGGCCGGCTCGACGTCGTCGTGCCGGGCCCCGTACGGATCGATGCCCAAGGCTTCGATCTGGGATAGCTTTTCCTGGCGCTGCTGCTCGAATCTGCCCGTATCGGCCTGACTGGTCAAATTCACACTCCCGAGGAATGGTCCATCACGCTAATTCGCGGCCAAGGCGCCGGTCTCGATCAACTTGGTCCGGGTCACCAGCAGCGCCACGGACAGTTGCGGGTCCGCCTGCAACGTCTCTTCCGTCGTATGCTTGTCCACCGAGGCCTGGCCCTCCTCGCGACGGGCCTGCACAAGCACATCGTTGTCCCGCTGGACATCCAGCATTGCCCTCAGTTCCTCGCTGGTCAGACTCACCTCAACGTCGGGTCCGACGCCCCAGTCCTTGCGGCCTTCCTTCTCCACCTCGTCGCGGCTCTTGACGCGCTGGCCGGAGGGCAGATGGTAGTAGGCCATCGTATACTTCAGTTGCGCGCCGCCGCCCGGATAGTGGGTAATGCCCTGGACGCTCCCTTTTCCGTGCGTCCGGGTACCAACAAGAACCGCTCGCTCATACTTCGGATCGGCCAGCGCGCCGGCCACGATCTCCGACGCACTCGCGGATCCGGCATTGATCAGGATCACAAGCGGGTAGTTGGGGTGGGTCCCCCGGCGACGGGCGTGCTCGTACGCGGGGATCATGTTGGCCTTCGGCTGCGTCCGAACGATCAGCCCATTACTGATGAATTTGTCCGTGACATCGACGGCGCTGTCCAGCAACCCCCCCGTGTTGAAACGGAGATCCACGATCAGGGCTTTGAGACCGTCCGATTCGAGCCCCCGAAGCACCTTTTCAAGGTCCTTGGCCGTCTCGCCGGAAAAGCTGGTGACTCGCACGTAGCCGATTTTGTCGGTCTCGTCCAGCATGTACAGCCAGTCTCCATCGGCCGTTCTCTCCCAGCCGCGAATCGTCGGGACGATGATGCGATCCCGCGTAATGGTGACATTCTCAGCGGCTTCCGTGCTACGGCGCCGGATTCCAAGCGTAACCTTGGTGCCTTTCGGCCCGGTGATCTTCTTGACGGCACACATCAGGCTCATATCCTTCGTGGGGATCCCATCGACCGCCTCGATGACGTCGCCTGCATCCAGGCCCGACCGGTAGGCTGGCGTATCGGGCAGCAGGCTCGCGACGGTCAACTGCCCTTTCGGTTTGGAAATCTCAACGCCGATGCCTGTGAATTCGTTCGTCATCAGCTTCTCGAAATCCTGCACCTGACGGGGCCATACCATGACGGTATACGGGTCCAGCTCGTCGAGAGCCGCTTCCGAGAAATGGGCCGTCAACGGTTGCTCGGGCAGTTCCACGGTCGTTTCATTCAGAGCCAGCACCTTGTCCAGAACCGCAAAGAAATCCTTCTTGCCAAACTCCTGCCCCGACTGCTCAATCTCGTCACGCAGCCCGGCCAGAGCGGCCGACCATGCCGTCACCTTCTCCGGCTCCGGCCCTTTCATGGAGTTCCCATTGGCCGTTTCCGAGCCTTCCGCAAAGGCGATGGCAAGCACCTCGGCCAGAAGGTCACAACGCTTGACGGCCTTCACCGCCATCTGAACGTAGTCGATGCCGTCGACATAGTGCAGATCGAGAGCATCCATCGCCTTCTTGAGCATCCGTTTTTCCACGCCCGCATAGCGTTCCTTGCGAGACTCGCACGGACTATCCTGAAACGAGGCGGCAATCCCGGCGCGGTCCAGAAGCTCGTCGGCATATTCCGAGTATCCGTGATTGTTCGGATCGATGGCCCCCAGCCAGTAGAAATAGCTCATGTACGCATCGAGCCACTTGCCTTCGGCCTCGAGGAGAACGCTGCGATCGACCGCCTCCTGCAAGACCTTCGTGACGAATGGGTCCGCCAGAAGCTCCTTCTTCTGCTCATCACTTGCGAACTCGCCCGCCTTGGCAATGACGGCCAGCACATCCGGGAGATCGTTGGGTTCGTTGGGTTCGCCTGTGTCACTGTCTATGCTCGGGCTATCCTCCCATTCGGCCGCCACGGGCTGATCCGGCCTTTCGAGGACTCCCGAATCCCTCAGCCGATCGAGTTCTTCGAGCTGCTCGGCGAAGACCGCCTCTCGTGCTGTCTTGCGCCGGCTGTCGATCTGCTCATACTGCTGAATGATGCCCGCGAGCTGACGGATCTGGGTCTTGTCCGAAAGTCCCGCCTGCTTGGTAAGCTCTTCGGCCGCCTCGAACTGCCCTCGATAAATCATCTGGCACGCCGCTACGACGGCATCCACCTGCGGTGAGCCTTCCTCGCTGGCGACCGGGACAGCCTGGCCGTCCGCCGACGCGACCGTCTTGGTGACACCTGCCGTGCCTGGCTGCGCCGAGCAACGGTAGCCGCCAAACCAGCATGCAAGCACAAGGACGGGAAGACAAGAGAACAACACGAAGAACGTGACGCGAGCCTTGCGAACGCCGGCTACGCGTGTGCCGCATCCAAAAACGGATCTTTCTGGTCTTTGAGACTCCAACGAACCGCTCCTTTCAATTGCGAAATCCGCGCATCAGCGGGGACATACTGAGCGTTAGACTGCTCTGCTCATACTATCGGCACAGAAAGGCCTTCCCCGCCAACTGCACGACCCTGCTCCGGCCCCTACAGGCACTCCTGGGCCTTCCCGGCACAGCCGAGGACATGGAGCTTGTGCCGGACCATCTCTCGAATGGCGTCCCGGCCGGGGCCGAGATACTTGCGCGGGTCGAATTCACCCGGCTTCTCGGCATAGACCTGTCGAATCTTGGCCGTCAGGGCCATGCGCAAGTCCGTGTCAATATTGACCTTACACATAGCCATTTTCGAGGCCCGGGTCACCATTTCTTCCGGGACCCCCATGGCGTCGGGCATCTGGCCGCCGTACTTGTTGATCAGGTCCTTGAATTCCCGCAGGACGCTGCTGGAACCGTGCATCACCAGGGGAAAGCCCGGTAATCTTTCCCCTACCTCTTCTATAACGTCGAACGCGATGGTAGGTTCGGTCTTAAATTTGAACGCTCCATGGCTCGTCCCACAGGCGATGGCCAAAGAATCGCAGCCACTTTTTTCCACGAATTCCACGACTTGGTCCGGATCGGCCAAGTGCTTGCTCACGTCGTCGACGCCGACCACATCCTCCTCGATTCCGCCTAACTGCCCGAGCTCGGCCTCCACGACCACCCCGCGAGGACGGGCGTATTCCACGACTTTCTTCGTCACGGCAATGTTTTCCTCGAAGGGCAGGTGAGAGCCGTCAATCATCACGGAGGTGAACCCGTCGTCCACGAATTGCTTGCAGGTCTCGAAAGTATCGCCGTGATCGAGATTTGTAGCGATCGGGATATCGGGGTTCTCTTGGACGACGACGCTGATAATCGCGTTGAGATAGCTGATCTTGGCGTATTGGCGCGCCCCTCGGGAGACCTGCAAAATCAGGGGGGCCTTCTCCTGTGCAACCGCGTCCGCGATGCCCTGCGTGATCTCCATGTTGTTCACGTTGAAAGCACCGACGGCATAGCCATTCTTGTAGGCCATTTCGAACATCTTCTTCGTGTTAACTAACGGCATAGCCTGCTCCTTATAAGAACCGTTAACCTTGTCGTCACTCAATGCGCCTGGTTTTTCTAAAGGATACCCGAAAACCGAGGTGTACTCAAGCCCTATCGAGCAAATATGGCGGCCCGGCCGGCCCTCCCAATCTGCCCATCCCGGCTAATAATACACGTCCGACGCCCCCAATTCCATGTATCTTCGCAGCCCAAAGGACAGCTCCGGAACCCCCTGAGGCCACAGGCTGAAGACAATCCTCTGCTCGTCCAGCGAATCATCGATACTGAACGTCAGAGCCAGGTTCATCCTGTGATACTTGCGGATCAACGTGATATCCGTGCGGATATTCGCCCCGTAATCGACGTCATACTGCTCGGAGAATACGGCCGTGTACCGCGAATCGAGGACGTACGTCGCCGCAAATGTAAGTGCATTGGAGCCCCTTTCGCCCAATTCAGTTCCGATATCTCGCAGGTACCGGCTGCCCAGATAGTAGCTCAGGTTCGGCCAGCACAAGCGGGAAAACCCGACGTCAAACTGCTCGATGACGCCGTCCTGCATGTCAAAGTACAAATCGCTCAGGACGGCGGTCGTATCGGTCAGCCGCAGGACCGTCTCGGTGCTGACGTAATTATGCCGGGGCCCGAACAGGTCCGTCGCCCGCCTGTCCAGCGGCGGAATCACGGTGCCCGCCCGGTTGGCCAGAGGGATGAACGGGTAGCTCCAGATGAATCGGTCGGGTCCGGCGAGTTCATCGCTCGAATCATTCACCCACACGAAATCCATGTCCAACTCGATCCAGTTCACCGTTCGGCGGTGCCCGGCCGGTCCGCGTTTCGTCTGCCACCGCTGGGCAATCTCCAGGTCCAGCGTGTCCCGCTGCTCGGCCACGGCATCACTCTCCGTGTACGCCACGGCCGTGATGCTGGGCCTTACGATGTGACGCAACTGATGAAGGTCCAGCAGGCGGGACTCCACGCTCGGGTACACGCACCAGAACGGCTGCGTCGACATACGCACCCCGGCCTCGCCGATCCAGATCGCATCCTCACCACTCATCGGTTCGCCGTCGATCTTCGACTGGAAGCCGGCGCCGTCGTCATAGCCGAACGTCCCGGCCACAAACGGCACGACCTTCGAGTCGCCCACCGTCAACGGCATGTCCAGCTCATTGCGGGTCCCCGTGAAGGTGAAGAACTCATCAGGCTCGTCCAGCGGGTTCTCCGGGCTGAACCGGTACCGATACCGGCTCACCTGATTGTCACTGAAAAACGTGAGCCGGTCGTCGAAGAGCGACTGGCCCGTCAGATGAAACTCGGCGGTCGGCAGCTCCTCGACCTGGTCCATGAAGTCGTTGATCCGCGTCTTGCCCAAAAAGGCCAGCCCCCAGTTGTCCTCGATCCGCTTGAGATGAAGCAGCGTTTCCTGCTCCTTGCCGATGTTGAACTCCGTGCGATAGAACTGCTCGAGGAAATTCTTGTCCGAAAGGTAACTGACTTCGGCGGTCAGTTGCCAGCTATAGGGCAGGAAATGCCGGTGCTGCAGCTTGAATCGGCCTCGCATCTCGTCGGGCACCGCGACATCCTTCCGGGTGCGGCTCAGTCGGTCGTCTCCGTGGTCGTCGATGGCGTAGCCGAGGACGGAGCCGAAGTAGTTATCCCTCTCGTAGCTCACGTCAGCACCGCCCCCCATGCCGCGGTCGCCGTAGTAATCCAGCGCCAGCGAGGCATCCGTACCTTCCGGCTCACGCAGGCCCAGGATCCGGCTGAGAAACCAGCGCGTCTCGACCGACGTCCCGTACGCCTTGTTGTGCCCCACGTGGATGCTTCGGATCGGAACGTCCGACACCTCGCGATCGCTGCGCACCACCGGCAGCTTCAAGAGGGTGATGTTGCCGTACTTGAACGCAACGTCCCTCAGCTCCACGTCAAGACTGCTGTCGGGGAGAAACCCCCTCGGCTCAGCGGTGTCACCCTCGTCGAGCACGTGAATCTTCGCCGCCTGAAACGAAAGTTGCGGGGTCCAGAATTCGCTCGTGGTCAGCGTAATGTCTTGCCCCTCGAATTCGTTGGCCCCAAGCTGGCGAAGCTCCTTCGCCCAGACATAGATCGGAATGTTGCGCGTCGGATCGTAGGTGCTCATCACCACGCCCTTCGCCAGGGCCCGCTGCTGTCGGAGATCGTAATACAATTCGTCCGCGAGGATCGTGCGCTGTCCCTGGCGGAATTGGACGTCGCCGGCGACGTAGATTTGGCTCACTCCCGTCTCTTGGATCGCAGCCGCCTCGCCCGCCGGCTGTGCCGCACCCGCCCCGCCTCGCCAGACGACAAGGCTATCGGCCCGCAGCTCGAAGAGCGTCGAACTCTGAGCGGCCTCATCGTCCTGCTGCCACAAGATAAGGATCCTGCCGATGATGGTGACCACTTCCTCACCGCTGTCCAGCAGATTCCGTTCTATCTCCACATCGGTCAGGGGCATGATGCTCACCGTGAAGCCGGCTTGCGGCTCATTGGGCTCGGCCTTCGATTCAGCCGTTCCCGCCGATGGCGGCTCGACAGCCATGGATTCAGGACCCGCCGGCACGCTGGCCCCGGCCTTCTCGAATGCGGCAGCCGCCTCGCGATAGAAAGGCAATGCATCGTCGCCGGCGGTCGCCTTATCATCGGCCGTGACGAAGATCTCGCCATCGACGCCGACCGTCACCACGATGGCTTCACCCTCTTCGAGTGTGACTTCGGTCATCTCCGCCGGCGCCTGCCTGCCCCCCGACGATGGACGCGAGACTTCGCCTTTGAGATAGACCTGAACCCGGTACTTCGGCGTGCTGTCGGCCTTCAAGGACACGCCGCCCGACCCGATCCACACCAGGGCACGGTCGCTCGTGAGTTGGCATCCGGCAAATGACAGAGAGAAACCCTTGCGGAAAGAGAGGATCTGCTCGCCGGGACCGCTCTTGTGGCTCAGAATGATGCTCGCGGTCAGATGCAGGCCCTGACCCAGCCGGGCCCCGCGCGTAACAGCAGCGTTCCCCTGAGTCCCTTCAGACAACCGATCCGTCTGCCCGCAGGCAATTTGGCCGGCCAGCCCGGGCACCAGGAGCAGCATGCCCACCATCAAAGACCTGTAATGCATACCGGCGAGGTTCTCGTAACCAGCACTTCGGGTTTCCTGCCCAGCTCGGGCCCCACGAGATTATAGCGGTCGGCCCCGGCAAGGCCAGCAAAAACCGCAAACAGCGCGGTTTGGCGTGCGACTACGCCTTGTGGCTCCTCGTAGGTCGTGCGTCCCCGCACGACCTCTTCAGGCGAGCGGGGACGCTCGCCCTACCACGCGAAATCCCGCACTTGCCCACCCGGGCCGCAAAAGTCGGTCGCACACGCGGTTCGGCTTGATTTGTCCGGCCCTCTGCGATAGAAAGCAAGACACTGGAACGATTCGAAGGATATGGGTATGGCTCAACGCGACTATTCCAAGCACCAGCAAAACATCATCAGCCGCTACTACAACCAGATGGACACGATCGCGCTGCACAAGCTCCAGGAGCTCGTCAGCGAACTCTACTTAGCGGACACCGAGTCCAAGCGCAAGCGTCTCTGGGACCGCGTCCACAAAGCCATGACCAACCTGAAGGTCCCACCCCAGATCATCGAACACATCATGGGCAAAAAGGACGTCGAAATCCTCGCCAAAAACCTCCAGGACTGGCTCGCGCACAGCACCCGCAAGAAATGAGACCGATGCCTCCGGAAACGGATTTGCCCTGCCGGCGTGCGATGAGGGTGAGCCGGCCTTTACATTGGACCTCTCATACGGATTATGATTAATTCGTGCGCGGCATGTCATCCTGAACGGAGCGAAGCGCAGTGAAGAATCTGGGCTGCGCAGGGAACAAACCCCTCATTCGTGGGCCAGATCCTTCGCCTTCGGCTCAGGATGACAGAATCCGATCACGCAAGAAGCTTTCCTAATCCGTACCAAACGGGTATAATGGAGTCGCCCTGCGCAAGAACGCGTTGGAACGGCGTATTCATCCTGAATGACAGCGGAGAACGTTATGGCGCAACAGGAGTACTCCCCTTCCGCCAAGGTCTACCCGACGGAGAACCTCGGCAAGTACAGCATTCTGGATATGCTCAAATACTTCGAGGAGCATGGGGCCCTGCGGGTCTCGGACCTGCACATCAAGGTCGATGCCCCCCCCGCCTACCGGATCGACGGAAATCTCGTCAAGCTCAAAGGGCCGAATGTCACGCCCGAGTTAGCCAAGCAGCTCATCTTCCCGCTGCTCAAGGAGCACAGCCTCCGCAAACTCCAGACGGCCCATAGCGTGGACTGCTCCTATCGCCTCGGGTCGCTGCAGTTCCGGATCAACATCTTCCGGGAGAACGACGGGATCGCCGCAGCGATCCGGGCCCTGTCGCTGGACGTTCCTGCCATCGAAGATATCGGCTTCCCGAACGACGTCTGGAAAGACATGATCGACCTCAAGCAGGGCCTGGTCCTGATGACCGGCATCACGGGGGCCGGCAAGTCCACCACGATCGCCTCCCTGATCGGCCGCATCAGCGAAAAGACCGCCTGCCGGATTCTCACCGTCGAGGACCCGATCGAGTACATCTTCCAGCAAAAATACTCCATCATTTCCCAACGAGAAGTCGGCCGCGACGTCAAATCATTTGCGGGGGGACTCAAGGACATGATGCGGGAGGACCCGGACGTGATCTTCGTCGGAGAAATGCGCGATGCGGAAACGATTGCCATGACGCTCATGGCCGCCGAGACTGGCCATCTCGTATTCTCCACGCTGCACACGCGCGATGTGACCGGCTCGGTGACGCGGATCCTGGACTACTTCCCGGAGGGTCGCCAGGCCGAGGTGCGAAACCAGCTCTCGCTGGGGCTGGCCTACATCGTCAGCCAGAAGCTCGTGCCTCGTAAGGACGGCCAGGGCCGCCTCGTGGCCATGGAGATCCTGAACAACAACTACGCCTGCGCCAACCTGATTCGGACCGGGAAGATCGAACAGCTCTACTCGCAGCTCCAGACCAAGACGCGCGACAAGCCGGATGAGAAGATGATCACGCTGGAAAAGCACATGTCCAGGCTCGTGAAAGAAGAAAAGGTGGACCTGCTCGAAGCCCAGAAGTGGGCGAATGACCTCAAGGCCTTCGTCGACTGCATGCAACGGGATTAGAGCGCGGCAGCTCGCCTGAGAATAAAACCGGTTGGCCATGACCATCGAGTTCAACTGTCCGAAGTGTGGTGCGCTCATTGCCTTCGACAGCAGGCATACCGGCAAACGGGCGAAATGCCTCGAGTGCGGGCAGCGGTTCCTCATCCCTTCCGAGAGCTTCCGCAAGCCGAAGAAGGTGGAGCCGGAGGTCGCCCCGAAGGAAGAGCCCCTCCCGGGCTTCTACCACGCCGTGTTCATCGAGAGTTGGAGTCTCTTCGTCAATCCGCAGAATGCGACGACGCTGGTGTTTGTCGCGGCGGTCGTGTGCTTCAAGTTCTTTCTGGGCAGGGCCTGCTGCCTGAACTACATCTCCGCCGTCGTCATCTGGGGCTGGCTGTTCGGTTTCTATCTGAACGTCATCTACCAAACGGCGATCGTCGATGATGTCTTGCCCGATATCTATCTCGGCACGTCGATCACCTTCCTCTGGCACATCATCGCGCCGTTCCTCACGTTCTTCTACACGTTGTTCCTGGTCGAGCTGCCCTTCATTCTCGTCCTGTCGGCGGCGCGCGATCACGGCGTGACGCTCGGGAATCTCTGGTCCGGTCACAGCCAGCTCCATACGCTGCTGCACTGCTTGTTAGCCGGCGGGCTGTTCCTGTTTCCCGCCGCGATCCTGACCACCGCCGTCGGCAAGGACCTGACGCTGTTACGGCCGGACTACCTGCTCATTCCCATGGTCCGAGCCCTCGTCCCCTACCTGACGGTCGCCCTGCTGCTGGCCTCGCCCTGCCTCCTCCAGACGCAGACCGTTCAGTACACAGGGGCCGGGGGAATCGCCACCGTAATGCACCTGTCCATCAACCTGGCGGTCCAGGTGCTCGCCATCATCGCCATGCGCTCCATCGGCCTGTTCTACCGCCACTACGGCTGCTATTTCAAATGGTGACACCCTGCGCGTCGAAACAAGTGATGCGAAGTCGGAACACTCTGCGCGCGGGGGTGACTTCGTCATCCTGAGCGCAGCGAAGGATCCGGCCGTCGAATGCGAAGTCTGTGGCGTTCGTAGCCCAGATCTTTCACTTCGCTGCGCTGCGTTCAAGATGACAGATCGCGCGAGAATTAACCAGAATCCGTATGAGACATCCTCAGAATTGCGAAGGCGTGGGGCCATGCCGGGCTGGTCGGCTTGTGGATTTCCGCGTTCGCGGGAATGACAGAGCCTACGAGAGCGCATCCAGATCATCGAGCAGAGGTCATGGCAGCCGCTTGGGTGCGAGCGCTACCGGTCGGCGGCGAATTGGGAGGTTTCGGGGATGCGTGATACGGGAAGGTTGTGTACGAGGCGACGGCAGAAGGCCAGGTACTCGCGCTCGAGTTGGTCGAGGTCGGTCCCGACGTACTGCTCGAAGAGCTGCGGCCCGACCTGCCGGTTCCAGGGGATCGTTCGAGGCAGGTTGCGGTCCTCGGCGGTCGTCCCGGCCGATTCATCGAGCGGCCAGTTCCCGGCCAGGCCGTCCCACAGCAGACGCTGATAGGAGCTCAGACGCCGGCCGGACTCACGGAGGAATCGCACGAGCGCGTAGGATTGGCTGTAGAAGGCCATGACCGTTTCCGTCTGGTCCGTCGCCAGCACTTCGCCGGGGCTGGTCGCCACGAGCTCTCGCAGCGGGATCTGCTCGCCGTTGCTGAGCGTCTCCTTCAAGGCCCCAAGGCGCTGGATATTGCCCGCCGGGTCGAAGTGAAACAACCCGTCTTCGTACGTGTTGGCCTCGAAGAGCATGGCCACACCCTCATCCAGCCAACTCGGCAGACGATACCGGAAGTGCCGGCTGTTGAATTGATGCCAGCCCTCATGCCCGATGGCCGAGAGCGTCCGTCGCGGGCCGATGTCGTAGACAACACAGGTGCCGTTGAGGTAATAGGCCCCTGTCTTGATCTTGCAGAACAGCGGGGCCTGATCGCCGGCGAAACCGTACGTGAAATCCTCCCACTGCTGCCGGTCCGCGAACAGGTAGATTTGGAATTTGGCGGTCGTCTCGATGGGCTGCGGCAACTGGTCGTTATAGCCCCGATAGGCCGACTCGATGAACCCGGGGAGGATTCGCAGCGCCAGAGGCTCCATGACGGTCGAGAAGACCTCGTAGTGACTGGTCGTGAGTTTCAGCCCTTCGCCGTACGTGCTCTGCCACGACTCCACCGACGCGAGGGCCGGCAGGCGCTCGCCCCGCAATCGCTCGATCACCGTGGTGCAAGTCGGCCTCGATTCGGGCCGGCTCAAGGGCTCCGTGCGGACAGCCTGCGGCCGCGAGCACCCGCTCAGGCAGAACACCCCCACGGTTGCGAGAGCTAATGCGAGCTTCCGAGCCATCTCTCCTCCTCCTTGTCCCAATACGTCAATCAACGGACAGGTCCGATAGCATCCGCCCGCTCACACATGCGTCACAAGGCCCGCCCATGCGAACGGCATCCGCGACCAGAACCACGATCTATGAAAGTATACTAAATTCCAGGCCGGGGAGGGATTCGTTTTTCCTTTTGACTGAGCGAGAAGGGAGGACGCGCATGCCAGACGCGGTCCCATAAGAAACAGGATATGGCTTTCGAGCAAGATATGTGAACAATCGAATCGGGATTGTCATGGGACGCCGGTACGGCCTGCGAGCCCGTTCGATTACGCTCGGAGCAGGCTGCATAACGCATCCCGCCGGCGAATGGAAAACGTGTCAGATCCTTGCGAAGGCCTCGCCGAATACTTCGGCCGTAAAAAGATAGACCTCGGTCTTCGGGTCCTTCCAGGCGTCCGGCGAAAGACCTGCCTTGTGGGCACAGCAGAAGGACAGGAATTCCTCGGCACTCCAGCCGGTCTCAGTCGCCACTTGCGGGAGAAAGCAGCCGGACGTATATCCCCGCTTGATATAGATCCCATCCACGCCAAGCCGCAAACTGAGCGGATCATCGCTTCGCTCAAGAGGGGACAGGACGGAAATCTCGATGTCCAAATTGTCCAGCTCGCGAGCCGTTATGGGACTGCCAAGGAACCGGGGATCGCTGGTGGCTGACGCTTTCGCCATCTCCACCACCATTTCGATCAGGGGCCGGTCGGAAATGAACTGACCGATACATCCCCTGAGTCGGCCGCGATTCTTCAGGGTAACAAAGCACCCGCAGGGAGCGTTCAAGGCGGGATCGTCCGATTGAGGGCTCGGCGGCGGGACGCCGGCGACTGCGGCCCTGACGGCGTCCCGGGCGATCCTGAGCAGTGTGTGCTTCTGCGCTGCATCCATACCGGCTGGCGCTCCGTCCATGCGATTTCTAATGAAGCCATTTTACCACGAGGAACCCGCCGATCAAGAGGGCCATGAAGGCCAGGGAAAACCAATTGAAGTATTTTTCGATCACCGGCCGGATCGCATCGCCCTTCCAGCCCATCAGACCGGCCACCATGACCCCCGGAAAACTGATCCTGGCCACACCGGCTGGAATCGTGCAAACCTTGTACGGCAAAGGCGTAGACCTACAGGCAAACACAATCCAGCCACGATTTCCCGTTCATGCCTGCCAATTGCCTCACTATACCGCCTCTCACGCATCAGCACAACCCCGCCGACAACATGTGATCTGCCTGCCAACAAAGCAACGTTGCTTTGCGCGCCGCGGCTCGCGCTGGAGTATTTCAGAGTTCATCCATTGTGAAAACGATGCTAAAGGCATCCAGAGCTACCCGACCGGATGTGTATCTTCTCTTCGCTTGCCAATAGCAATCACTCCGTAAGAGCCCAAAAGCCCTGCCAACAAGGCGCCTCCGCCGATTAAACCCTCTGGCAAATTGTTTGGCAAACGATTGGGCGCAGTGGCGATTCTTATCTCTTCTTTTACTTCACCATCACGGCCTGTTACATTAGCCCCTGAATCTATGTCCTTGAATGGCCAAAGTACAAAAAGACTTCCCAGTAAAAGACCAATCAAAAATGCCATGGTCTGAGAACGATACCTTGCCAACAAGAAATGCAAAAGACGCGCAAAGAGAACAATACCTACCGCCATACCCAAGACAAGTCCAAGAAGCCAAACAAGAGCGCCGGCATCAATGTTGGTCAATTTGTTTAAGGCGTTTTGATATTGCCCCATAATGAGCATGACATAAGAACCGCTGATACCGGGAAGAATCATTGCGCTTATGGCAATGGCGCCTGTTAAGAATGCCACAAGAGGATTGTCAAGACCATGAGCCGAATCTGGCGTAGCCAATGAAACGCCCAGTGTAACTGCTATTCCTGGAATAACCCATAGCAAAAGAAGTCCTCGTCTCTTCATCATGGCCCAAGGAATTGAAATGGAAGGGAGAATAAGTCCTACAAAAAAAGCGAGTGTGGGAGAATACTGATTAGCCAGGAGATATTCTATTAAGAAAGATGACGAATAAATCGTCGCAACAGCACCTATGGCTAGTAGCATAAGAAAAGTAGCATCCAATCTTTTCCATTCATCAACAAAATCCCTCCTGGCATTTTTGTCAAAACCTGAAACAAGCAATCTGAAACAGATCCTTATTGTGTGAAAAGTAATCGCATTCATAGCACCTATTAGGCGATCAAAGACCCCTAAGAGTAAAGCAAATGTCCCCCCAGATACTCCTGGGATAATATTGGCAATACCAATGAGTCCCCCTTTTATAATTGTAATAATCGAACCATAATTATTGTTCTGTGAATCAGAATTCATTGCTTCTCCGGAAGAGATTCTACTAATGGAAGAGAATGATGCTGCCTCCCATATCATCTCAATCTGGGATTTCCCATATGCACTTCCCTATAATACTCGTACACACTTGAAGCCCCCTGATATCAAAATCTCATCGAGACTACAGCAATTTTCTGGCTGTCCCAGCGAGTTGGCTCGCAGAGAACGCGGCCGCAAAGCGAAACCATTTCCGCGGAGCCCCCAACGCCAGCGGCGTCCGCAGGACGTCCGGCGGGACCGGAAAGAAACTCGATTCCGCAAAACTCAGAATGAAAAGAGCGGTGGCGCCGTGGCGGGTATCGGCAAAGTGGATCACCCAGTCGTAGAGCCGCCGGTGCCGGTGGCACCAGGCAACGCCGTTACTGTCCGCAGATTGCTTGAGAATTTCGTTCATGCGAGCCCCACCAGATTCAAACGAGTACCCAAGATAGGGACGGGTGGATATAATGTCAACAAACAATTGCGGCGTCCGTCGGACGAAACGGTAAGCGCGAATCCCTTCTTTTCTCGCAGATTCGGATGGCCCATGATGCAGATGCAGCAGTTTGAGAACCTCAAGAGCGGTTTGCTGGTCAGAGCCCCGGCCAAACTCAATCTGAGCCTCTTGATCGCCGGCAGGCGGCCGGATGGTTTTCACGAGATAGAAACGATTATGGCCAAGATCGACTGGTATGATGAGATACGAATTGAACCGACGCAAAAGACCGGCATCGAACTGCTGTGCCAGGGTCCGCAATGGGCGCCGCAGGACCAGAGCAACCTGGTCTACCGGGCGGCCGAACAGATTCTCCAGGCGTGCGGGCGATCGCAGAACGTTCGGCTCACCTTGACGAAGAACATCCCGGCCGGCTCAGGACTGGGCTCGGCCAGCAGCGACGCCGCAGCAACCCTGATGGGCCTCAACGCCTATCTGGATCTCGGGTTATCCAGGTCGCAGCTCAGGGAGGCAGCCACCCGGCTCGGCAGCGATGTTGCCTTCTTCTTGAACGGCCCGCTGGCCTTCTGCACCGGAAGGGGCGAGAAAATTCACGAGTTGCCCGACGGTTTCGATTTCACCGCGCTCTTGATTCTTCCCGACGTAAGTTCTTCAACAAAAGAGGTTTATGCCAACTACGCCCACGACCCCGCCCTCCACCGGCGGCTCAGCACACCGATAAACGCGCATATCGCGAAAAAGAGAATTGATTCCGCCGCCGGAATGTGCGTAAATATGTTAGCGAAAAGTTGCTTTCACCTGCACGAGGAACTGGGAAGACTGAAGGAAGCTGTGGAATCACTCGGCGTAAGGCCTGTTTGCCTCAGCGGCAGCGGCTCAACGTTATTCTCTATCGTGGAGGCGCCAGAGGCAGAACACCTGGAAAAGATGCGGGATGTAATAGCGAACAAGACGGGCTGTGGAACCGTGGTGGTGAGGAACAATCGGTGGTAGAGTTTTGGCGAGGCTAAGCGATGAAAATTACGGAGGTTCGCGTCAGATTGGTGACGCGAGAGGATCGTCTGAAGGCATTCTGCTCCATGACGCTTGATGACGAGTTCGTGGTTCGCGACATCAAGGTTATCGAGGGCCGGGGCGGGCATTTCGTGGCCATGCCGTCACGAAAGATGACCAACCACTGCCAGAAGTGCGGGGCCACGAATCATCTACGGGCCAGATTCTGCAACGGCTGCGGGCGGGCCCTACCGGCCGGTCAGATCAGGAAGGATGTCGGGGGCAGACCGAAGTTTCATGCCGATATCGCCCACCCCATCAACACCCAATGCCGCCAGCGCATACAGAAACGCGTGGTCATGGCGTTCGAGGAGGAACTGGAGAAGTCCACACAGCCCGGCTATAAGCCCATGGCGATGGATGCCCCGGACGACGATGTTCCGGAGACGAGCTGAACCAGTCGCTCCGCGAACTCATCCACCCAGCCGTACGACATCGCATTCCGCAAGTCGTGCAAGGGGCAGAGGCCGGGCTCGGCTGTACGCCGCCTGCCGCAACGTATGCGTGCCATCATCCGATTGGGAAGAGGCCGCGGGCCGTGGGGACCCTTTGCGGGGTGGCTGCAATACGTGGCAGATGCCATTACCAGCCTCTACGCTTTCCACCAGGCACCGCTGTCTCGGTGGATCGATTCGTCCCGCCCCCCCGCCGTCGAATGGCCGTCTCGATCACGTGCGGGCTACGCGATCAGATCCTCCAAGACCTTGTCGAGAGCCATCTCAAGTCGCTCCGCCAAATCGTACTCGCCCTCGGTGATCTGACGGCGAAGCTGGAGCACTTTCTCCTGGCGCACCTCCGGCAGAGAGGCAATCCTCTTCAACACCTGCCCAAGAGGCGTATTGTGGACATTCTCCAGGATCTGCTCCATGACCAAATCCTGATCCGCGGAAAAATCCGTCTCAAGGGGATTGCCCCATCGTTCGCCCTTCCTCCCAAACTCATTGGAACCAGAATCCGGCATTCATCCTACCCTGCAAAAGACCGGCGTGCCCAGCCGGCTCGTTTGCTCCTGAGAGCAATCGATACCACTATATGTTGTATGCCTCGCGATTCCTTCTGAGGCCTGGAACAACATTGATATCGACACAATCCGCCTGAAAACTTTAGAAAAGTTCCACAGAGCACGAGTGAGTTTTTCAAGCCCGAGGCGGCCTCAGACAGGGAACAAAAGCCGCCTTTCAACACAGGAAGACGGCTCGGAAGCCGGCCCGCCGGACTTCGTTCCACCCTGCGCAAGAAGCGATCGCTGCGTAGATGGGGAAATGGGCAACATACTACATATAGTGATACCATCGGCTCGCCCTATGTTAAGGAAGGAGATTCCGGTAAAAGGCGCCTGTTCAACACTGACCGGGCCGATTCAGTAGTAGTACACGAAGTCAAAATCCACATTCCACTGGTCGGGCATCCCCTTGTTCTTGGTGAGCTTGACCTTGTCGCAGGTGAGGTTCACCCACATCGATTGAATCCTGGAGAGGAAGGTGGCGGCCTGTACAATGTCCACGTCCTTGAGTTTGACCCTGGCATCCTGGCGCCTTTTTTTGTCCGAGACAATGATATTGCCGGCCTTATAGTTGCAGTTACTGGCCGGAATTCGGCACAGGTTCGCCACGCGGTCAACCGCCGGACCGTAAGAGAACTCCGCCGATACGTCGTTGGCGTCGACAAAACTTAGACGATCCGGATCGATCCGCAGGATGTCGACGATGTTTGTCTGTCCCTCTATGTACAGGCTCTCCTCGATTTCCCGATCGCGCTCGGCTCCCGGCAGGTAAATCCCCCAGACCAGCAACGGCCATAGAGCCACCAGGACGGGGATGAGCAGGTAGTACGACATGGGGTTCCTGTAGATGTCACGCATATCTAACTCCCTTGCGGTCGCTTTGCCGGCTCGACCATGATGGTAAAGCTGTCCCGTCTGCCTTCCGGCGTCGCGCTGTTCTGACGAAGCTCGAGGCCGGCTTGCTTCATCGCCTCATGCACCGCAAGCGTGTTCTGCCGGCTGGAAGTGTCGCCGATAACGATCGTGCTCTTTCCGGTGATCGTAATGGAGTCAATGTTCAGATCCGTCCGGCGTGCACAGTTGTTCAGCGCCTGCAGAACCAACGTCATTTTGGCGGATACAAGCTCCTCGTTGCCTCCGATACCGGTCTTGTTTGCTTTGAGAATTCTCAGGGCCCCCTGAAGCTTGTTGACGGCCTCCTTCATGGGGGTCGGGAGCTTCTTCTCGCCCAGCATGACGGCCAGGTAATCCGGCTCGAGTTTGGCGCGCAGGGCCGCCCTGTAGCGACCCACGCGGAGCAGTTGCGAGTGGAAGTACACCCCGACGGCCAGCAGGAGAATCGTCAGCGAAATGCTCAGGAACCGGACGGCCTTTTGCAGCCGCATCTTCTTGCCGAGATACGGCATGTGATCGTTGCGGAAGTTGACGCTGTTCGCCCTTTCCGGCAGGGCCAGAGCCGCCCCGTACGCAAGGGCAAAGTCCACCGGATTCGAACAATCGGAGACGTCGCCCGACTCCACTGCCGCCATGGCGACGAGATCACACGGGCCGACGTCGAGCCCCGTGTTGTCATGGAGCGGTTGCGCGGCAATCTCGCCGGTCACGTCAAACGCACACAGCCGGTCGACCGGATGAGCCGCCTCGGTGGCCCCGGAGGTAACCAGAGTCTCCCGCTGGAGCAGCTTGTTTCGGTCCTGCGCCGACCCGATCAGAAACGTCCGCAGTGTCGGGGCCTCGTGCGATCCCGTCACGACAACGAGATAACCCCGGCAATCCGAGAGCATCGCATACAACGTGCTTCGCTCCGGCGTCTCGGCCGCACTCGTATACTCGAGCAGATAGCGGGACAGGCAGCAAACATCGGGGTCCACAGTCACCGGGTCGATCCCGTTGCTCTGCAGCGACAAAAGAATGTCCGAAAGAACCGCCCGTTCGGCCGTAAAGACATCGAGAATCGAGCCTTCCTCGCCGCTGGACACGACGCGAAACGCCACGGCCACATCCGAGACGTCCGTGGCCAGCGCCTCCTCCGTATCGAAACGGACCGTGGCGGCGATTCTCTTCGGATCGCCGAACTCGCTGTGCACCGTGTGCTGCATGAACGCGGCGCCATCCAGCGCGACGGCCGCCTCGGCGAATTTGATCTTTCGCTCCCTGCACGCCTGGACGATGCGATCGGCCAGAACCTGCTGATCCGGCTCCTCGCCGTCGATAGAAATGGAAAAGCAATCGAGCAGCTTCCGGTCGCGGCCCTGCCAGGCAAGGTTAACAATGGTTGCCCGGTCTTTCCTTACGTATATCCCTAAATGGTTTCGAGGTTCCACGGTCTACGATCTCCAAAGCTCGTATGGACACGTTTCCTTTGTCGTCAAAAGCGGCACACGCGTTCACTAATTAGTCGCAAATCACAGCGATTTGCTGGATTTTATCGCCCTCCTTGCTCACGGCGGCCATGGCGGTCGCCTTCGCCACGCCGCTGACGGCCGTGACTCGAACGGTGAATACGGTGCTCGTCGTGGTAATGAAATCCTTGCAGTCGTCAATCGAATCCGAATAGCCGAGAATCGTCCGCTTTAACTCATTGACATCCGCGACCGGGGTCACTTTTCTCTGCTGGATGATCGCGTCGGCGATTTTTGGAGCATCGGCGATGCTGCCGAAGGCCAGAGCCGCTTCCAGAACGTGCCTGGGAGCCGTATTGATGTTGACGTGCCTCGTGGCCCAAAGCCCCAAGTACTTCATGGCCGATTCCCGGCGGCTGTCGCTGACGATGCTCGGACGGGCCAGAAGGTCCGCATCGATCATGGAGCTGTGAAAGAGCGTGGCGAACTCCTTGTTCTGCCGGTTGACCTGGTCCGATACGGAAATGGTTTTGCGTCGAACGGTCGGGCGCGCGGGTGTGCGGGCGCGTGTGCTGCTGGATCGGCTGGTCCGGCTCCGGAGGCTCGCCGGAGGCTTCACCGCTTCGGACTCCGGCTTGAACTCCACCTTGAACGGTCTTACCTCACGAACCTCTGCAAGGTCTGCGCTTAACGAATCGATCTCCGTCGCCGTATAGCCCATCCACTCACAGAATGTGGTCCATCCCACAGCCGCTTCGGCCTTCCGGTTCTCGTCCTCGAGCATCGCCCAGCCCAACGGATACTTCGCATTCTCGTCTTCCACCTCGATTTTCACCTTGGCGGTTCCGATCTCGAACTCGACGGGCTCGGTCACCAATGGCCAGGGAGAGCCGTAGGGCCCCGGGATCTCCGGCGGCTTCGGGGTCGAAGCGAATGCCCTGTTCGGATCGACATCATTCAGATCGTTGAAGTTCGGCGCCCCCATCATGGTCTCACCCAAGTCCACATCCGGAGAATTGCCGTCGGTCAAATTCAGATCCATTTGGGCGAGAAGCTCCTGATACTGCGGCTCAGGCAGTGTGAACACATCCGAGAAGTCCGGCTCGTTCGGACGGCTGATCAGTTGAACCTCCAGATCTTTCATGGAGGCCAAGGCGTACTTCAAGCCGGATGCACAGGCGTGCTTGGCGATGCTGTAGTCAATCAGGTACTGATCCCGGTGCCGGCGCGCCGCGACCCGGACGGTGAGCGTATAGCCCAACATGGCCAGGATGACGAGAATCACCAGTGTGATCAGCAGAATCACACCCTGGCAATCCCGTCGGTTACCTTCGTCTTGTCGATCTGGACGCCGGTTCATTGATTCTTGGCTCTCTGGTCGCTCGCTGAGTTCGCGATCGTTCATTGGTTGGGCGTTCCGTGGACGTCTGCTCCTCGGGCGATTGCTCGTTCGGTTCGTTGGTTTGATTCGCATCCGCCGAAGCAGGCAGAGTGAATTTGATCTTTCTCGCGGCATCAATAACAATCGTCCGGCTGATCCTGTCCTGTTCGAGCACATCATACGTCCCACGAACCGTTTCGTAAGGCTCGGCAAAGGAGATCGTGACCTTGACACCGGGAGGAGGCGGAGATGACGCCGGCCACTGTTCGAGGAGCTCGTCGCCCTTGTACGCCTGGACCTGGAAGAACGTCATGCCGCGACAGATCGGCACAAAGGGATAGTTCTTCTCCCAATTCGCACGGTTGTCGTCGAGCAGCTTGTCCTCCGGTGCGATTCCCTCATAGCTGCGATAGAGAATCAAGCCGGGCGTCCGGCCCTCGTGGTCGTACCCGGCGCGCCAGGTAATCCCTTCGAGCGTCTGCTCTTTGTTGTCTTTGTCGTGAAAGGTGCGTCGCAGGACTAATTCGGCCCGGACGAAGCCATTATCGAATCCATTGCGTATCTGGACGCTCACGTCACCCGCCCCGAGCGTGCGGCCGAGATCCTCCGCAATGAGCTGGAGGACTTCCGACGCCAGCGA
>CBFDDG010000017.1:0-21205 GCA_965603505.1 uncultured Phycisphaerae bacterium
GCCCTGGCCGTCCGCCTCGACGGGCCACGGATCGAGGCCCTCCGGAAAATCCTCCGGATGGGAGCCGTCGCTGTAGACGACCCGGTCCACTCGTATCCATGCCCGATTGCCGTCGGCATTCTCGTCTCCCGGCTTGCTGAGTTGGATCTTCTCACCGCCGTTGGACAGGCTGCCCGTCCCCCACGCGAGGACTTGCACGCCGGCAGGAGCCGTGTAGTTAGCATGAAAGACAGTGAAGTCCTTGGCCAGGACCATGTACTCGCCAGGGGCCAGCGTCACCGGCGGGTCGGTGGGAAACAGCAGTTCGATGCCCGGATTGTCCGGGTCGTCCGTGAACCGCCACGGGGCCTGTCTGAGGGTATCGTAGAGCGTTACCGGGACGTTGCCGATGTTGAGCAGCTCGACGGACTCGGCATCGCCCGGGCCCGCCGGATGGTACATGATCTCGCTAATCACGACGGGGCCCACTGCGGGCTCGGCGTTGGCTGTTCCGGGCGTCGGTTGCTGCAAGGCCACGAAGTTGTACGCGCCGGTGCTCTTTTGCCATCGGCCCAGCGCTACGCCGGGATCGGAAGCGTCGAACTTCTCCTGCTCTGTATAGCCGGTCAGCACGCCCTGGGAGCCCGAGTGCAGATATACCGTCTCTCCGTTTCGGCTGAGCGCGAACGCCTCGGCGCAGCCGGGATCGGCCTGGCTGCCGAAGTGCTTGTCCTCGTAAAAGACCATGTAGCCGCCCGTAGCGATGCTGGTGCCCGCCGCAATCTGGTACTTGGTCAGGTCGTTGGAATCGTCGCTGAGGAACCAGCCGCCGAGATCGATGGCCTGGCCGGTCGTATTGTGCAACTCGACCCAGTCGGGGGTGTTTCCTTCGGAGTTGGCCAGAAGCTCGTTGATGACGATCAATCCGAGTTCGGGTACTTGGCCGCTGTCGTCCGTGCCGGGTGAGCCACCCGCCTGGGCGCTGGGCCGCCACGGGCTCTTGCCGTCGAGGTTGTCCACGCCGGCCGTCGAGGGCTCTTTGACCGTGAGCGAGAAGCCCGGACCATCGCAGAGGTGATCGTACCAGGCGTCTCGGAAGCGGAAGTTGTGGATGATCGTCCCGGCGGCGTCGGTCAATTCGACGCGCTCCCCCGCGTTGTTGAGACTGCCTGTATATTGCCCGACAACGGGCAGGTCGGCCCCGTATTTGGCCTCAAAGGCGGCGATATCCCGCACGATCAGGCAGTAGCCGCCGACGGGCAACTCGAAGCTGCCGAAGGCGTAATCGACGCCGTTGGTGAAGCGGACGAGGTTCAGATTGATGGTCTTTCCGCCTGTGTTCGTCAGCTCGATGAACTCGGTGTTCGGGTCGTCGGGGTTGCCGGTCTCGGCGGGATGGTACATGATCTCACTGATCTTCAGGCTCTCCGCCACGGGCCCGATCGCAAAGACCGCCTCATTCAAGGCGCTCCAGCTATTGCCGCTGCGGACGCGGGCTTTGACCAGCGAACTCTCGTCCAGCGTCACGGGTCCTGTGTACAGCACGGCGGTCTCCGTGATGCCGCCGCCTGGCTCGCCTGTGCTCTCGCCGCCCTCCAGACCGACGGAAATGATGAAGTCCGAACTGCTGACCGACTGGTTCAGCGCATGGACGGCCAGGATATTCTGGCCCTGGCGGAGCAGATTGGCATGGCTTGAGATCGGGAAGGATTCGAGGCTGTCGCCCTCGTGGCTGCCGTCTGCCTGCGAATCCCATTTCGGCTCGCCCGTGAACAGGACCCGCTGGACCTCCACGCCGTTGAGATAGGCAACGAAGCCGTCGTCGTAGCGAACCTTGAGCATCAGTGAGCCGAGCTGCGCCGGATCGACGGTGAGATTGAACGGGATTCGAACGTAGCAGCTGGCGGCCCGCCCATACATCTGGCTCTGGACATTGAGGCTGATGAACGTCTCGTATCCGGTGCTGCGCTCGTATCCGACACCGCCGGGGGCGCCGGTGACGAGCCTCCAGGCGGAATCGTCGAAGTCAGTCCCGCCCTTCCAGGCCTCGGGAACGTCCTCCGCCGGGGCCAGGACGCGTTTCGTCGCGCTTTCTGAGACGAGCACGTGTTCGGCCGTGGTCTGCCGGGCCTTCTCGGGCTTGCGGGGGTCGGTGCCGTCGAGCGTGTAGTAGATATCGCCTGCGGCGTCCATCCGCAGCGCAAAGCCGTCGGCGACGTATCCGCCGTGCTGGTTGAAGCCGGGCGCAGTGATGCCCGGGTACCAGCCGTCGGCCTTCAACTGGTTGAGCACGACCTGCGTGCGGTTGGGCAGGCCGTAGTCGCCGTAGTCATTGACGATTCGATCGAATTCGCGCTCCCAGTGCTCCTTCGTGTACGGCGTGGAGCGCTTCGAATCGCCCCACCGTGCCGATTCGGCGATGATGGCCGTCTCGATCTGCTCGGCCCGCGCCAGCATGCGCTCCTTCGACTTCGCATAGGTCAACACGCTGCCATTGAAGAGGTGCTTGTGCGTGCGGTCCGCGAAGCGCATGCGGTATTCGGGATGCTGGATGAGCTGCTGATGGAGCCATTGCGGCGTGAAGTAGTTGAACCTCGCCAGGTCCGGGTGCGTGTACGGTCCGGTGCGATCCAGGCCCCAGCCGTAAGCATCGATCAGCGTGTGCTCGGCGTCGTGCCGGAACCATTTGAAACCCTCGGGGCCCTCCCGATTCAAGATGGCGTAGAAGTTGTTGGCGCGATTATTGCCGAGGAAATTGGATATGGGGCCGTCAAAATCGCCGACATAGAACGTGCACAACATATAGTCGATGAGGTTGTCCACGTCGACGAGCTTCAGATATTGGGGATTCGCCGTCCCGTCCGGATTCATGCCCTGGACCTGATAGTACCGCTCGTCATTATCGAAGCCTTGTGTGGCGGCCTCCCAAAGAAGCCGGTAATTGTCGAGGGTGCCGTCGGTTGCTTCAATCGTGTATCCGGCGTTCCGCCCCGCCGCCTTGACGACATCGTAATCATCCTTGTTGCCGCCGAAATAGGACTCAGCATACGAAGCCTCCGGCCGCTCCTGCGTCTGGAAGAGCCCCCAGTACTGGCCGTTGAGGTACAGGTGACAGTACCGGCTCCGCGTGTACGGCTGGTCCATGTCGCGCTGGGTATCCCGGGAGAAAATGTCGCGCAGGAAAGTATTGCGGCTGTCTCCGTCGTACGCCCAGGAGTAATTCTGGCTGGTCCGCAGGTCCATGTTCTCGAACTCGTCGACGCCTTCGGGTCCGAAGAGAGGGTACTTGAGTCTGGGCATTCCGTACTCGGTCCGGAAGAACAGACGGAAGGCGTGCTTCGGATTGGCATCGATGCGGCTGTATCCGCCGCGGATCCGCAGCCCCGCATTTACCTGGAAGCCTTCCGTGCCGTCCGGGTGGATCAGCTCGACGGAGGCCGGACGCTCCCAGCCTCGTCCGTAGCTCTCCGCATTCACGTAGATCCCCGTCTGTGAGTCGAACAGATTCGCCGGGTCCGTGACCAGCGAGAAGGACGGGATCGCGAGCAGGGCGTCATCGATCAGGTCCTTGTAGCGCGGGTCGTTGGCCACGTCCGGGTCCATGCCGTAGTCGATTGTCTGGCCGTTGACGTTGCCGGAAGGCCATGCGGGGCCGGGCCTCTGCCCTTGCGGCGATTGCACGACCACGTCCCGCAGGAAGATATACGTGGATGTCTTTACGGGCGAGGCCCTCCAACCCGGAAAGGACGCCACGGCCCGCACGCAGGTTGTCTCGTTGATGCGTAGCGGCGTGCTGTACAGGCCGGCCGTGGCCCCAGGACGCATGCGATCGGGCAGATACGGGTCGGTGCCGTCCAGGGAGTAGTAGATCATCGCCCCCGGGGTCCGGCAGGTGATCGTTACCAGGACCTCATCCTGATAGAACCCGTGTTCCGGGCTGATTTCGGGCTCCTCGACAAAGCCCTGGTAGATGCGAATGTTGGGGGACATGGGTGTGGGGAATCCCATCGGAGCCCATGTATCGACGGCATCGGGCAGTCGGCCGTAGGAAACATCGGTCGTCTGCCGGTCGAAACGGATGCAGTCGATCAGAGTCACCCCATCGCGGTCGAAGAGAGCGACGTTTTCCCCGCTCGCACTGAGCTTGAAGCCTGCGTGCAGGCCCGGGTCGCCAACGTCATTGTCGGCCCATACCAGCAGATAGCCTTGGGGCGGAATCGTCGTGAGTGCCGGATTGCCCATTGGAAATTGCCATTGGGTCGGTTCGTCGGGATTGTCCGTGAGATACATGCCCCCGACATCGACCGGCACGTCGCCCCGATTGTGCAGCTCGATCCAATCGTCGTACTGCCCCTGTGGGTCGGGCATGTTATGATTGTTGGATGCAAGCAGTTCGTTGATCACGACGGGAACAGCCTCGGTCTGCGCCTGGACGTCTGCAGAGCACATCGTCAGTACGGCGACGGCGCAAACCGCAACCGCCCTCCAATCCGGAATCCTCACAGGTGTGTTCACTTGTTCCTCCCTTTCGAATGCTCGAGACGGTAGCGGTTCTTTCCCTCTGCCAACGTGCGCCTCGGGGGGCGTCTTCTTGAGAACCGAGCCCTCCATATTCTACCAGATTTCGCGGGAACAGGGCAGATTTTTGTCGCCCGGCTCTATACAGCCTGCTTGTTGTGAGAGTCGGGAAGATGCCGCGGGGATTTCACGATTCCGCAGATAGTGACGGATATTCGGCGATTTTATCTCTCGGGAGATGTATCGCTGTCGGTGAATGGTCGGTCGAACTGAAGCCATGGCTGAAGATCGTTCACGGTGGCCGGCCCGATGCCCTTTACCTGCTGCAAATCGCCGGCGTTTCTGAAGGCAGGCCGCCGCCCCGCCCGTTCATGGACTCTGTCGCGATGGGCGACAATGGCCCTCGCGCGGGCCGGACCGACGCCGGGCAGTCTGGCCAGGCTGGCCGCCGGAGCGTCGTTCGGATTGACTCTCTCGCTCGTGGAGACCGCCGGGGGACTTGTCGTGCGGTGGTGCATCCCGGCGGCAAAACCCAATGCAAGGGCAAAGCAGGCCCACACGCCCGTGACGAAACCGAGGGATTGGGCTGCCCGTACGGCCGGACGGCGTTCGACCAGGCGGGAATTCGACGTTGCGCTTGCCACGGGACGCCCTCCGAACGATCGGCCGGACTCTATCGTTTGAATATGGATGCGTACAAACGTTGGAGCGTCTTGAACGACTCTCTTGGCTCCAACTCCTCCGTGAGTAGGCCACTGTGGGCGATTTCCCCGGCGCCATCCGCCAGGCTGCCGTGGTTCACCGCCTCCACATAGGGCTTGCTCAAGGCGATCTTATAGAACCGCTCCAGCCATTGGCTCTGACGGGTGTGATCCCACTTGCGGTGCCATACGCCGGCCTTCTCGACGTCGAACTTGCCTTTGCCGTTCCTGCCGGGAATCTCGACATCGGTTATGTACAGCGGTTTGGCCACCGGGGCAAAGCAGTCCAGGATAGAGGAGATCTGCATCATGTCACGCAAGTGCATCCCGGTCTCATCCTTGCCGAACCGCATTTGCAGGCCAAATGCATCGAAACTGGTGCCGCTCTGGACCACCATGTCCATGTAGACGAAGGGCGGGATGCTGTTGGGCGTCGTGGCGTAATACTCGCCCCAGGGGCTGCTCACCTCGACGATGCGGACAGCCCGACTGCCGGCGGCCCGGACGGCCATATTGGCCGCTCGCGTCATCTCGAGGATTTGCTCGAAATTGAAGTTGAACTGGTTGAAAGCGTTCAGCCCGCTGATGACGTACCACCGGTGGACGACCCCGGCATAGCGGGCCACGACTTTGGAGACGAATTGGTAGGCCAACTCGCGGGTCTTTTCGAAGCCGGCCCCCGAACGGAGGAGCCAGTCGGGCAATTGGTCCTCGGTGAAGCGCAGCAGAGGCCCGGCCGAGATCACGACCTTCCGCCGGCTCAAGATGGCCATGCAGCTATCGATCACCGAGAAATCGAAATGCCCCTCCCGGGACTCAACGCGGGCCCAACTGATCGGCAGGATCATCGAGGTCGAGGATTCCAGCAGTCTTTCCAGGTATCGGGAGTCCGTGAGCCGGTTCGGGTCCACGCGACAGCCCAAGCAGCCCCGGCCGAACCCGTGGCTGCGGCGCCGCTTTTCAAAGAGCGATTTGCCCTGCCGGACGGCAAGTTTCTCGGAGTAGACCATGGCCTTGCGGAGCGAGGCGTCGGCCAATTGCGAGGCCGTCGGCGCGTCGCTGATCTTCTGGATCGCCTCGATGAACAACTCCTGCGACTGCTTTGAAACCTCCTCCAGGCCCTCAAGACTATCGAAGAAGGACCAATCCTCGCGCCGATTCGTGATTTGCATCAGCTTCGCACGGGCGATCTCGACGTTCAATATATAGGGTCGATCCCGCTCGGGCAGACAAGTGGTTGGCAAGAGGATTTTGCCAAAACCCTCGATGGGCCACAGCAGGGCCAGACCGGCCGTCTCGACGTTCGGTCGGGTGCAATCGACATAACCGTCGGAGAAGGAGATTCGTGCACGGCGAATGCTGATGCCGTCCGTGCCGAAGAGATAGGCGCCGGACGGCGTGAAATCAGTTACAGCCCTGCCATCTCGGAAAACCTGAAACTTCACTCAACTATCCCGATCCCACACACGTTTCGACCTCATGCACTCGCGAACACCAGCGAAATGCCCACGCCGCATTATAGCAGCGCGATGTCCCGACGCAATCCCAAAAAACCCGACCGCGTACATTGCCGACCAGGATTGGGGGCTGGGCCGCGAAGCCATATCCGAGCACGGCAGGATGATTCCCTGCGGCACGCATGCACAACCAGGAGATGACTTCCTGCCGACAATCCATCGTCCGGAACGTCAATTCAGTTCAAGGCGGCGCCCAGCGCGCCGTAGGCGCCGTAGGGGTTGCCGTGCGCCTTGTTCAGCATGCTGGTCTTCTCGATGAGCCGGGCGATCAGGGTAATCTGATTGAGCAGTGCCTCGACGAGGTCGATGTTGGTGAGGGCCGACTCCGAACTGTAGCGAGGCAGCGCGACGATTACGTACCCGCAGTTTGTCTGGTCGGTGGCCAATTGGGCCACCGTTATGCTCGTCTCGCCTGCCTGGGTAATGACCGGCTCGGCCCCGTCGTCCACCTTGGCCCGCAGATCCTGCAAAAGCGTTTCGCTCAGGTTGAGTTTGGCGAACTGCTCGGAGTTGCTTGGCCAGCAGTTGCCGTTGCGGTCCATGATGGCCAGTATCGGACCTTGCTCCGGTAGGATGTCGAAGACCTCCCGGGCGATCTGTTCGTTGAGCACGTAGGTGGCGGAAACCATCGCATCACATGTATCCACTCGGGCGACTCCTTCACAAGGACAGCGAATTTGCACGAACAGCAAGAGTTTCGGTCGGAGGGAGCGTGGACTTTGCTGAGGCCGGGCGGGTCGGACGGTAGCGGCTGTTTTCCGCCCGGCAAAGCACGGACCTTTCCTTATTGGCGGATGTTATAGGACGCACGGACAAGCTGTCGGCCGCGCGCCGGGAGTCGTGCCGTGTCCGTAGATACGGCTGCCCGGAATCCGGTAGCGATGCTGAAGGAATTGAACCAATCGTGTGAGAGAGGGCGTTTGAGCCGGCGTGGGTCGGCCGCCGCTGAAATCACCAACCGAGCAGGTGCCGATGGCTGCTTCTCAGGCGGTTGCGTTGCCCTGCTCCGGAGCCGGCCGCCCCTTGTAACGAATCAGCCGCACGCCATTGCCGCGATCGTTGTATTCGACGAGGTGCATGTAGGCACTGATGAGCAGAAGCCCGCGGCCCTCGGGTCGGTAGAGGTTTTTCCCTACGCGGGGGTCGGGAATGCTGCCGGGATCAAAACCTTCACCCTCATCCATCATATGGATCTCGACCTGTTGGTCGTCCACCGTGTAGTCGATAGTTACTTTCCTGGCCGGATCCATCTTGTTGCCGTGCTTGACGGCATTGAGAAAGGCCTCCTCAAGGGCCAAATGTACCGCAAAGGCGTCGTCCCGTGTGAACCCATGGGCCTCAAGGGCCGACAGGATTTCGCGGCGCGGCGGCCCCAACTCGGACGGTCTACTATCGATGATAACCGAACCTCTCATCGGCGTCTCAGCCGCCATGCCATCCACCTTCCCGTCTGCAGGTCCAAGAAATCGCCCGATCGCCGTGCTGGTCCGTTCCGGTCGGGTGCTTGTAACACCGCGCGAGATACCCCTCGCGCAAGGTCAAACGCTCACTCGCGAGAGGAGAGACTCTGCGTCGCACTCTCGACATCCTCACAGATATCAAACACACTGGTCAACCGGGTGATTTTGAAGACCTCGTAGATGCCCGGATGGATATTGCAGAGCCGCAATTTGCCATTTTGTTCGTATACCCTTTTGCTGATCCGGATCAATAGACCCAATACGGCCGAGGACAGAAATTTCACGTGCCGGAAATCCAGCACCAGGTGGATCCCCGGGGCCTGCTCCACGACCGACGCGACCGCTTCCCGCAGCGCGCGGACGTCCGTCTCTTCAAGGATCTTCTCATCGGTAAATGCCACCACGGTGGCATTCTCCTTATACTCCACACTGATTCGCGGCTGAATCGCAGCCATATCGATCTCCCATTGAGATATTCACAAGACCCGCAAATCCTAAGAGAGTCGTCATGTCGTGTCAAGTTTTTTGAGAACATCCCGCATTTACGGCGGGGGAAACATGGCCTTTTCACACTCGGATCCATGGATTGAGAAATTTTCGTTTTCTGATGAGAAATCTCTTGCTATTTGTAGCAAACAGTAGATAATAATACCGATTTTGCGATCCGGTTCTCGCCGTCCGGCGAAACCGGCGAGCAATATGGGGTTACGAAACGACTCCCGTGGACGATGCCGTCTTACCGTGCGTTATCTGTATGAATGGTATGTGCGGGCGCGGGAGGTCATGTAGGGGCAAGCAAGGGGTACCGGACGCCGTGACAGGGTGCCGGCAAAAGGACTTCGGAACACGCTGTGGGCGGCCGAATTGCATTTGCTGATGCGGCATTCCGGCCACTCGTATACAATGGTTAAGAACCGTAGTGGAAACATCCTGATTGTATGGAAGGAGAATAACCATGAGAGTCAGTAGGTCTACAGGATACGCTTTGTTGGCCGTGGGCTACATTGCGAAAAATCAGGGCGACGGCGTTGTGCTATCCCAGAATATTTCAAAGCAATACGATATCCCGCTGGAATATCTGCTCAAGATCCTGCAGCAGTTGGTTCGCGCCAACGTGTTACGGAGCAAGCGCGGGCCACGGGGTGGATTTTCTCTGGCCAAAACCGCCAGCAAAATCACCATGCTGGAGGTCATTGAGGCCGTGGACGGTCCACTCACGGGCGAGTTGAACCTCTCCAGCCAGGCCGGCAGGGACGCCTATGCCAAGAAGGCCTCGCAAACGTATAACAAGGCGATCTCGCAGGCCAGGAACGTCTTCCAGAAGACGAGGCTGTCGAGCCTGCTCGGCGGCAGATAGACAAGCCGGGCCCGGTCGGACGCAGGGAATTCAAAGCTCATAGGAAGTGCGTTCTTTAGAGACGGGGAAGGTGCGCGCCGGCAATGGAGATTCGTGAATTCCAGGAATTGATTGCCCGGCGGTACAAGGCGCGGGATCAGGAGCGCGGCGTGCCGCGGACGTTCATGTGGTTCATGGAAGAGGTGGGCGAGCTCGCTACGGCGCTCGCCTCAGAGGACAAGGCGAATACCGAGGAGGAGTTCGCGGATGTCCTTGCGTGGCTATGTACGCTTGCGAATATCACCGATGTCGACCTGGAGAAAGCCTGCGACAAGTACACTGGTGACAGGGTCAAGGGGTTCAAACCCAAATAGCGGCTCGCCGCTCACTCGAAACGCTGTTCTCGCCAGGGAAGGCCGGACAAACCGAACGCGAAGATGTGCGTCACCAGCAGCCAACCGACGCCCAAAATGATGATGCCCGAGATGGGATAGCCTTCGTATGGCTCTCTGAACTCTCGAATTAGGCTGTGGACAATGGCAATCCCCAGGGCTACGGGGGTGATGAAGCGAATGCAATACATCCACAGTTGCAGCACGACATAATTGAACACCTTGTGATGCGTTCCGCTCAATCCCAGATTGGCCACAATGTGGGCTTTGAGCAGGTCTGTGCGATAGAGCCAGCCTACCACCAGGGCCTCGACGATTCCCACGACGATCAAACCGTAGTGATTGAGAAAATGGTCGACGATATCCAGCCAGAAGAGCCCGACATTCGTCGTGAACAAGAGTGAGCCGACAAAGCCGATCGCGCAAATCGTGGTGACGATCTTCTTTCGGCCGAAGGAGAACTTATCCTGAACGGCGGCCGTGAAGGCCTCGATAATCGAAATCGACGAAGAGACCCCCGCGACGGCCAGAAGGAAGAAGAACAGCACGCCAAAGAGTCTGCCATAAGGAAGCATGCTGATGGCCTCGGGATAGACTACAAACGCCAGGCCAAGGCTCTCGGCGACGACATCGCTGATCTCCTTGCCCTGTCTCGTGGCCATATACCCCAGGATGCTGAATACCCCAAAGCCGGCGAAGACCTCGTATGAGCTATTGGCAAAACCCACGATAAGACTGTTCTTGAAGATGTTCGCATCGCGTGACAGGTAAGACGAGTAGGCAATCATGATGCCAAAACCAAGCGACAGAGAGAAGAAGATCTGGCCGTAGGCGGCGATCCAGACCTTCAAATCCGTGACCTTGTTGAAGTCGGGCGTTATGTAATGCTTGACCCCCTTGCCGGCTCCCTCCAGAAACAACGCCCAGACCACAATGACAATCGTGACCAGCAGCAGGATCGGCATCATGATCTTGACGGCGCGTTCGATGCCCTTCCGGACGCCGCCGTAGGTGATGCCCCAGTTGATCAGCCAGACGATCACCACGGCAACCACAACGGACCACTGCAGGCCGGTAATGCCCCAGATATCGCCTGGGTCCCCCTTCGCAAGAAAAGCACTGAAGAACTCATTGGGATCGTCGCCCCAAGCCATCGTCAGGGAAAAACGCATGTAGTTGGCGCACCAGCCGATGATGACGACGTAATAGAGTTGGATCCCAAACATGACGAACAGGACGGCCCACCAGCCCAGCCACTCCCATTTGGCATTGATGTGCCGGAAGGCCATGGGCGCCGATGCCTGCTTGTGGTGTCCGAGGGCAAACTCCAGCATGAGCACGGGAATGCCCGCCGTGAACAGCGCAACGAAGTAAGGAATCAGAAAGGCCCCCCCGCCGTTCTCGTAGGCGACGTAGGGAAATCGCCAGATATTGCCCAGTCCCACCGCTGAGCCGATCGCCGCCAGCAGAAATCCGAGGTTGGTACCCCACTGACTTCTCTGCGCCATAGGTACTTACTTATCCTGTTTTGCCTGGCCTGTGAGCTGGGTCTTGTGCTCGTGAAGCTTGATCTGCTCGTGCTCGATGCCCAGCAGTTCGAGCGAGTCCCTCTCGATCACGTTGCGGATGCTGCCCCGCGGCACGGTTGGCAGCTTCATGTCCGCCAAGAGCATGTTGAACCCCAGGAGCGTCTCGATGCACTCGCCGGCGTGCCCGAGGGGGAACCCGCTGCCGAAAAGCAGCCGGTCCATGACGTTCCGCTCATGGGCCGCCACCACGATGTTGTACGTCTGCCAGACCTTGCGAGGCCGGATCGTCAGGTCGGCAAATACGTTCTCGTGTTTCGATACCATCGACAGGGTCTGCTCGACAAAAGGCACCCCCATGTTCCCGATCACGATTTTCAGATCGGGAAAGGCTCTGGCCACATCATCCAGCAGATAGGGCTGGGCATATTCCAGAATCGCCTTCGCACTGAGCGAATGACTGCCATTGTGGAAGAAGACGGGCAGACGCATCTCCCGGGCCGCCTCATAGAGGCGCATCGCTTGGCTGTGCGTCGGGTGGAAGCCGCAGATCGAGCAGTAAAGGACGAGCCCTTTAAGACCCAGTTTCTCAGTTAAAAAGGTCAGGCTCTTGTCATTGAGTCCGTCCCGGGTGGGGTCCGCCACGGCCAGACCGACCATTTTTTCCCTGTGCTGGGCGACGTATTCGGCCAGCTTCCTGTTCGTTTCCTCCCGGGAGCCATCGTGCATGGCCAAGACAATGCATGCATCCACGGTCTCAGCGGCCGCCAGATGCTCGGCCACCTCCGGACCATCCAATGAACGAACGTGTGTATGACAGTCAACGATCATTGTCCCATCCTGTTCTTGCGGGGTGTTTGGCCACAGCCGACACAAGAATTGCTCATCTTAAGACTCTGCCGGCCGGCCCGTCAAGAACAAATCTGCCGTGCGGAGGCGCCAATCGACGAGGGAATCCGGTCGCTTTTGGGCGGCAGACCGGCGCATTCAATCTGCCGCTGAGGGACGTCAATGGCCGTTCTTGCGGGAAAATCGGGCTTCCTGCACGGACGCTTGGTCGTAGACATGAGTTTGGGGGCTGGAGGCGGGAGCGAGGGACTCTCGGCAGCCGATGTACACACGGCAAACCGAAAGAGCGAAGACGCAGTCCACCCGCCGCCTGCGCCTTCGCCATACCCACAGGCCGCCCTCAAGAGATTGGCTTTCCGCAGGGTAAGGCGATTCTCAGGAGACCGGTGTAGATGAACAAATCGCAAAAAGTTCAGATTTTCTGCCCAACTCCGTTTACCCGCTGCTCCAGGGAGCAGCTTGACCCCTTGGAACCACATGGTTACCATGGTCCGGCAGCGTTTGGAAGCCACCAATGAGCTTTCTGATGCGGTTGGGTGGGCCTGTGCCCGTACGGAGATCCGGTTCGGCCTGAGAGCGGCGTTTGAATATGCAGGCGAGCCATGCGTCTATACCGTTGGACGGTGAGATCGTGTAGGCGTCCGGGCGGCCTGACGGTCATGAAACAGGCCGGGCCAAGCCGATAATGACCAAAGTGGAGTCTTGAACGATCGGTGAATTTGGAGCCACGGGATGGATTGTCCTGTATGTAAAAGCGCGATGATCACTCTGGAGTTGGCCGATGTCGAGATCGATCACTGCGTGGATTGTGGCGGAATCTGGCTCGACGGCGGTGAACTGGAGCTTCTCATGGAGGATGCGGCCAAGGCCAAGCATCTTCTCGAATCGTTCCGCGAGCAGCCTGCGGCGACGGAGCAGCCCCGTCGGTGCCCGATCTGTGACAAGAAAATGGGCAAGATTATCGTTGGTCGGTCAGAACCGGTCCTTCTCATCGATAAATGCCGTCGGGGCGACGGCCTTTGGTTCGACCGGGGCGAGCTCCAGGATGTTCTCAACCGGGGCCAACTGGACGAAACCAGCAGGATTCAACGCCTGCTGGCCGATATCTTCGACACAGCCGGCGAGCAGACGGATGCGGGGGCACAGTCATGAGAATCGGGGCAAACCTGAGATTATGGCTCCTTGCGTTTGCGCTGTGCAGCGGGGCCTCGGCGGCAGCCTCGGAGGCCGGACCCTCCTTTGCTGATGTCTTCGTCAGCGGCGCGGACCGCTATCACACCTATCGAATACCCGCTCTGATTGCCACTCGGGATGGTGCATTGCTGGCATTCTGTGAGGGCCGCCAGCAAAGCCGCTCCGACGCCGGGGATATCGATCTGCTTGTGAAGCGGTCGGAGGACCGCGGAAAAACGTGGAGCGAGCAGCGGGTTGTCTGGGATGATGGGGCAAACACCTGCGGAAACCCCTGCCCCGTGATCGATCGGACCACGGGCGTCATCTGGCTGCCCATGACCTGGAATCACGGACAGGACACTGAGGGACAGATCAAGGCCAATACGGGCCAGGATACCCGTCGGGTGTTCATCACCTGTAGCGACGACGACGGCCTGACGTGGGCGAAGCCGCGAGAGATCACCGCCGATGTCAAACGCCCCGAGTGGCGGTGGTATGCGACCGGTCCCGGCGTCGGCATCCAACTTGCGCAGGGTCGCTGGAAGGGTCGTCTTGTGGTCCCCTGCGATCACAGCCTCGTCTCACCCGATGACCCCACCGGCTACAATTCCCATGTCATCTTCAGCGACGATCACGGCCGGAGCTGGCAGTTGGGCGGCATCATCCGCCCGGCCGTCAACGAGTGCCAGGCGGTGGAATTGGCCGACGGAACGCTCATGATGAACATGCGAAACTACGACCGCTCGAAAACGACCCGGGCGGTTGCCACAAGCGCCGATGGCGGCATGACGTGGTCGGCGGTTCGACACGATCCGGCTCTGGTTGAGCCCATCTGTCAAGCCAGTTTCCTGCGATACACGATGCGTCCCCGGGATGACCGCAACCGGCTGCTCTTCTCCAATCCCGCTCATGCCGAAACGGGACAGCGACGGGATATGACCGTCCGCATGAGCTATGACGAAGGGCGGACTTGGCCGGTCAGCCGGGTGCTCCGGCCGGGGCCGGCCGCCTATTCGTGCCTGGCCGGGCTGCCGGATGGCAAAATCGGCTGCCTCTTCGAGGCCGGAGAGAATCACCCGTACGAGCGAATGGTCTTCGCCCGTTTCAGCCGCGATTGGCTGACGAGCTCGATAGTGGATCCTTAGCGTGGAAATGGCCGTTATGGGACCTTTTCTATTTCGGAACCGTTGAATGAAAGGATTGATCTATGAGTAAATACATGCTGATCCTCGTCATTATCGCTGCTGTTGCCATCGTTGTGGCCCTCGTCTTGAAAAAGAAATCATCGTAATGTAGCAAACGTCCGTTGGACAGAAGGGAGAACGCATGACAGGAATGTTGATTGTATTGATCGTGTTCTTCGGCATCCTGGTTGTCGTGGCGCTGGCCGTAATCGGTATTTATAACGCGCTGATCCGCCTGCGCAACCAGGTCGACAACGCCTGGTCGCAGATCGATGTGCAGTTGAAGCGCCGCCACGATCTGATTCCGAACCTCGTCGAGACCGCCAAAGGATACATGAAGCACGAGCGGGAGACGTTCGAGACCATCACGAAAGCCCGTGCGGCGGCGATGGGGGCGAAGAACGTTTCCGAGTCGGCCCAGGCCGAAGGCCAGCTTGCCGACGCCCTCAGCAAGTTCATGCTGGTCGTGGAGAACTACCCCGACCTCAAGGCCAACCAGAACTTCCTGTCGCTGCAGGAGGAGCTGACGAGCACGGAGAACAAGATCTCGTTTGCCCGGCAGAGTTACAACGATCAGGTCCTGTTCTACAACAACAAGATCCAGATGTTCCCGTCGAACATTCTGGCCGGCATGTTCGGCTTCTCGAAGCGTGACTTCTTCGAGGTCGAGTCGGAGGCCGAACGAGCGGTCCCGAAGGTTAGCTTTTCCTGATAGAGGCCTCGTTGCGTCTGTATTGCGGGTGCTGAATGGCCCCCGTCGGGCTCCTGGTGTCCTCCGGGACGAAGTACGGTTGTTATGCCGGTCGGGCAGACTCGGCGCAGTGTGCGCGACCGGGAGAGAGTTTGCCCATCGCCGAGAATCCATTTTGAGGCAAGACAACAAGCATGTGGGAACTCATCCGAGCGAACAAACGGAACTCCGTGGTCCTGATGGTCCTGATGGCTGTCGTGCTGTTGCTGTTGGGTTTCGTGATCGGTATGGCGGTCGTCGGCCCCGAGGGCGGCCTGTACGGTATGGCCGCGGCGACCGTGATCTGGCTGGTGCTGGCGCTGGTCAGCCTCTCCTCCGGGGACCAGATCCTGCTGGCCGCCAGCCGGGCGCAGCGGGTCACCCACGATGTCCACCCGCAGCTCTTTAATGTGGTGGAAGAGATGAAGATTGCGGCGGGCTTGCCGGCCATGCCCAAGGTCTACATCATCAACGACCCGGCCCCCAACGCCTTCGCGACCGGCCGAAGCCCTCAATCGGCCTCCATCGCCGTCACCGCCGGCCTGCTGGCCCGCCTCAACCGCGACGAGCTCCAGGGGGTGGTCGCCCATGAGATGAGCCACATCCTGAACCGCGACATTCTGTACATCACGCACGCCGGCATCATGCTCGGCGGTGTCGTCCTGCTCTCACAGATCTTCCTGCGAGGGATGTTCTATAGCTCCATGGGCTCGCGCCGGCGCTACTCCTCCGGTGGCCGCGGCGGAGGCCAGGCCCAACTGGTGATGTTGGTGATTGCCATCGCGGCGGCCATTCTCGCGCCGATGATGGCCTACCTGCTGTATTTCGCCCTGTCTCGTCGGCGCGAGTACCTCGCTGACGCCGGGGGGGCGAGGCTGACCCGCTACCCGGAAGGGCTGGCCAGCGCACTGGAGAAGATCGCCGGCGATCCATCGCCCCAACTGGCGACAGTCAACAAGGTGACGGCCCCGATGTATATCGCCAACCCGTTCAAGAAACGCGGCCAGACGAAGCTGTCGGACCTGACCAGCACACACCCCCCGACCTCCGAGCGCATCCGGATCCTGCGCAGCATGTCTCAGGGCGCATCCTATGGGGATTATGCCCAAGCGTACACGGCCGTAACCCGTTCCAAGAACCTCATGCCGGCCGCCGCACTGGCCAAAGAAGAGGTGAAGATCCGCGAAGCCCGGGCCGAGGCCGCCAAACAGGATAAAGTGCAGAAACAGGTCCACCAGATCGGCGACATCATGCGGAGAGTCAACGGCTTCCTGTTTCTGGCATGCACCTGCGGTCTGAAGCTCAAAGTCCCACCGAATTTCAAGGCCAACACTGTCCAATGCCCCCGCTGCCGCCGAACACTCGAACTCCACAGACGAGCTGAACCGGCATCCCATTGAGGCGCTGCCCGCTCATCGCCATGCGTGAATGAAGACTTGAAAGCTATGGGCGACGAGAGTAATCTACTCCTGCCGGCAGCGGATACCAAGTCCGCGAGAAGCCTGAGTCTATAAGGAGCCGCATGGCAAAGAAATCCCAGAATCATCATCACGAGCATCTGGCGGAGGAGTTGGAGGATCTCCGCAAGGAGTTGGAGTACTTCCAAAAGGAAAAGGAGCGTGTTCGGGCGATCGTGGGCAAGATCGGGGGCGTGCCGAAAACGCAGGCCAACCTAATCAATGCCCTGTTCATTTTCATCATCGTGCTATCCGTGATTGTCTCGGTCGTCGCTGGGGAGAAATGGCGATGGCTGACGATCGAGGTGGCCACCGTTACCCTCTCCATCAAGATCATCTATCTGATCCACGCCCAGATGCGCGCCACCCACTTCGAATTCTGGATCCTCTCCTCACTCGAATGGCGCATCAATGAGATCGTGAAACAGCTTCGCGAGATGAGAGGAGAACAGGACAGCCGGTGAGCTCGCCGTGGGCACCACGCAGTATTGGTCGCATCTGCGATGGCAGCGGCAAGGTGTCGCAGACGAGGGCGGCATAGGTTCTTATCACATAAGGCGGGTATCACCTGCATAGTAGGTCCGCTTGCCGCCCATTTCGATGATGAAATCCGGCCGGCCGTTTCCCTGAAATGGAATTGCCTGGCCGGGCCATAAGCCGGAACGCCGGTCAGTCTCGCCGGCTTTCCCCACTTTGCCTATTGGCTACAATATGAATTGTTACTGTCTTGCGTATTTACTCCATTTCCCACCCTGGCCGGGTCTTCGTCGCGAGGTCGCATGAAAAAAGCCCCATCTCTCCGACGGAGCCTTTTGCCTTCGACCGTTCGGTCTAATCGATTCGATTCGACTCAGCCAAGCCGAACCTGTGTTGCCTGGGGTCCTTTCCGCCCCTGGCCAACCGCATACTCCACCTCTTGCCCTTCCAGAAGCGACTTGAACCCGTCGGCCTCAATGTTTGAGAAATGCACGAACAGGTCCTCGCCTCCGTCGTCCGGCGTGATAAAGCCGAACCCCTTCTTTGCATCAAACCACTTCACCTTGCCTCTACTCACAGCATTGCTCCTTTTGACCCCTCGGTACTGCAGAAACGTGACGCGATGGTTCTGTTGGGGGGATATTCCTTCTGAGGGAAGAAAGCATACCTCCCCACCAAAATCAAATCCACTTTACACGCCCCACCCCCCGGAGGTCAAGCAAAATCGCAAAAAAAGGGCCATTCAGCATCCACTTCATGGCTCCCGGCGTCCGGCAGAAAAAGCCCGATCTGCATCGCCAAAGGCGGCCTCAAGTCCGGCTTTTCCTCAGCGCGTTCGACCGGCCGCGCCTTCTACGTCGCTGCTTCTGTTTGCGGACCTTCTCGGCTTTCAGTGCGCCGGGGCTCTTGCTGCCGAGTTTCTCCTGTTCCATGATCTCGCACAAGCGCTTCCTCGCGTAATAGCGATTCAGGCGCTGGGAGCGTTCCTTCTGCATCTTCACTTCCAGCCCCGTCGGCACGTGCCGAAGGAAAACGCAACTGGAGGTCTTGTTGACCCTCTGCCCGCCCGGGCCGGAGGAGCGGATGAACTTCTCCTCGAGATCCTGCTCGCGCAGGCCCAGTACGACCATCCTCGCCTCCAGTTCGTCCTGTCTTTTTTGCGTCACACCAAAGTCCACTATGTACCGCCCTGTCTTGCATCGGGGTTAACGGGTCGAACGCTCCGAAGATCCTGGTCGCCACCCCACGGGGACGGCGGATACCCGCGATTCGGATCGCACTTGTGCAGGCGCGGTTCAATACTGCCCACCGCCACCGCCGAGGCACGAGTCATACCTCGTCGCGTTATCGCATGTTTCATGGGCTCTCTCTTGGACCAATGATTCCATCGCAAGCCGTGCCACCGTCCATACTCGCCGGATTTGTACGTCGCGTCAACCAGTCATGGCTGTTTTCGCCGGCTTTGCTCTTGCATTTCCGCTCGGACTACGTTAGACAGGGGACGCCACTTCGCGGCCCGGCGCGGGCGTGCGCGAACGACGGCCCTGAATCACGATAACTGCGAGAGGGAACAGTATGCGGATGCTCAGCCGCCAGTCGGTATACGTACCCGCCCCAGGGAGCGGATAGTCCAAGGAGCTTCACTTGAAAGGGATCAGCCGATGTTGACGATAGGGATGATCGGAGCGGGCTTTGTCGCCGGTTTCCACGAGCGGGCCCTGCGATCGGTACGCAACGCGGAATTTGCGGGAGTTTACGCGCTCCAAGGAGCCGAGGCACTGGCGCAGCGGGGGCGGCACAGCGGCCTCGGGGATACCAAGACCTACGATTCCATCGGCGAGTTGGCGAAGGCGGTGGACGTGGTCTGCATCTTTGCCCCGAATTTCGCACGTCTGGATATCATGCGCCAGATCGCCGCTGCCGTCGAGGGCGGGGCCGAGATCAAGGGCATCATCATTGAGAAGCCCCTCGCGCGCAATGTCAGCGAGGCGGATACGCTGGTACGCATCGCCAGGGCGATGAATGTTCCCACGGCCTACTTCGAGAACCAGATTCACATGCCTGCCATCGTTCAGGCCCGGGGGCAGCTTGCCCAGGTGGAGAAAGCGATGGGCCCGGCCCATCTGGCGCGCAGCGCCGAGGAGCATGGGGGGCCGCATGAGCCGTGGTTCTGGGACCCCACGACACAAGGCGGCGGCGTATGCTGCGATATGGGCTGCCATAGTATCGCGTGCGGCATGTGGATGGTCACCCCGGCCGGCAAACCCGTGGACTATCTCAAGCCCCTGCGGGTCAACGCGACCATGGCCCTGTTAAAATGGGGTAAGGAGCCCTGGCTGAGCCAGCTCAAGCAAAGGGGCGTCGATTACTCCGCCACGCCCGCCGAGGATTATTCCAGCGTCGCGATCGAGTTCGAGAACCCGGAAACCGGACAACACAGCATTGTGCAGGCAACCAACTCCTGGATGTACGATGCACCGGGCCTGCGGCTGCTGATGGAGACCTTTGGGCCGGGCTACTCCTACACCGTCAACTCGCTGCAGTCGCCGGCCGGTATGTTCATCAGTGACGCCGCGGCCACGGCCGTGATCGACAGCGAACTGGCCCTGGAGAAATCACAGGCCACACGCGGCTCGCTGATTCTGCAGCCGGATGAGATCGCCCTTTACGGCTATGTCGCCGAGTGGTTCGACGCGCTCCGGGCATTCGAGCAGGGCCGGGACGCCCTGCTGAATCTGGAGTACGGCAAACTCATTACCATGCTCATCGTGGCCGCGTACATGTCGCACGAGAACAGGAAAGTCGTTGATCTGACGGACCCCGCAACGCTTGGCAAACTCGATACCTACGTGCCTCTAATCCAGCAGGGCCAGGGCCGCCAGGTACTATAAACAGAAGCTGCTCTTCGTAGCCAGATGTCGTGGATGGAAACGCCTTCGAAGGAAGGCATCGCCGGAGCACGACTCAGTATCGGCGTTTCCCGTAACCGCCACCGCCACCGCCGCCACCGCCCCCGCCACCTCTGGGGGCCTTCGGCTTGGCCTCGTTGACGGTGATACTTCTGCCTTTCAGATCCGTGCCGTTGAGGGCCTCGATCGCAGCCATGGCATCATCTCTGGAGGGCATCTCGACGAATCCGAACCCTCGGGATTCGCCGCTGAACCGGTCTTTGATGACGTTGGCGCTGGTGACATCGCCGTGGGCCGCAAAGAGCTCCTGCAGCTCTTCGTCCGCCACTCCAAATGCAAGGTTTCCTACGTAGATGTTCATTCTCTTCTCCTTATCGTGCAGATTCAGCGAACAGGGGGATTAAAGGCAGGTATTCAAGACATGGTCAACTGATGTCAACTCCACTCTCTGAACAGATCATCCGGATTCTCATTATACCACGTTGCTTGAGCGTACCATCGCGACCTGGGTTCCGCAAGAGTAATATCCGACTTTTTTGTGGAAAAAAAACGTCTATCCCTTCGGCCCGAGCGGGTACGCATCAGGGCTGGGCGGGTATACATGGCTATATGCCGCTCGATAATGGTATCCCTTGCCCGCTAACAGGCATTCTGGTAGCATCGCATGCCGCCGTAGCGCACGGCTTTTTGGGGGTCGCCTGCATAATATAGGAGGATTACAGTCATGTACAGGAATTCTCGTGCCTCGGTTCTTGCTGCAATCGTCGTACTCATTGCGGTAAGCGGTATCGCAAAAGCGGAAGTTGTCCGGTTGGGGGAGCTGGATATCTCGAAGATGTCGAGCGGGTGGGGTCAGGCGTTGGCGGACCAAAGCGTCACCGGCAAGGTGATCTCCATTGCGGGCCGGACGTTCGAGCGTGGCGTGGGGACACATGCGGAATCCATGCTGCTCGTGAAGCTGGACGGCAAAGTCGAGCGATTTCGCGGGTTTGTCGGC